>CALBKR010000206.1 GCA_937896105.1 uncultured Bacteroidales bacterium | reverse complement strand
TGTGGCACAGAACGGCATCAAAAACGAGAAGATTATTGCAAAAAACAGTTTATGGCGCTTCATAATAACAGGCTTTATATTACACCCACATTTGGAAAACTATATAAATATTCTGCCAAGTTAACCAATTAACTGATAATATGCAACACTAATCCGTGGATTTATCGGAGGGGATAAAAAAAGCATCGGTAACCGGAATGGTTGCCGATGCCAATATCGTATTCAAGAAACGATTACTTTGAGCAGTATGCAGGCTGCATATTGTCGCGCTCGATATCCTTGAAGTAGTTCACAGTGCCAACCTTGAGCTCGGCTGTAGCTGCATCGTCGCAAACGATGATACCGCTCTGGTGCATCTGCAGAACGCTGATAGTCCACATCTGTGTGATGTTACCCTCAACTGCGTGATAGAGAGCCTGAGCCTTATTGTGACCGTTAACGAGGATAAGTACCTCCTTTGCATCCATAACTGTACCAACACCTACTGTAACAGCTGTCTTGGGCACCTTGTTGATATCGTTGTCGAAGAAGCGTGAGTTGGCGATGATTGTATCGGTTGTCAGAGTCTTGATACGTGTGCGTGAAGCGAGTGATGAACCCGGCTCATTGAAAGCGATGTGGCCGTCGGGGCCGATACCGCCAAGGAACAGGTCGATACCGCCGTAAGACTTTATCTTGGCCTCGTAGCGTGCGCACTCTGCAACGAGATCCTCGGCATTACCATTGAGGATGTTAACATTCTCCCTCTTTACATCAACGTGGCTGAAGAAGTTGTTCCACATAAACGAGTGGTAGCTCTCGGGGTGCTCCTCGGGAAGGCCTACATACTCATCCATATTGAATGTAACGACATTCTGGAAGCTGACGATACCCTTGTTGTAGAGGTTGATGAGTTCCTTGTATGTGCCAAGAGGAGTGCCGCCGGTAGGAAGACCGAGCACGAAAGGCTTCTCGGCTGTAGGTTTGAACTCGTTGATTTTCTTTGCTACATAAGATGCAGCCCAGCAAGAAAGTTGCTGATAGTTAGGTTGAATAATTAAACGCATAGTTCTTAAAATTTATAGTGTCCTTCAATTTTAATTTTATCAAATTGCATATCAAGTTTATACAGCTGCGGCACGCTCCTTTCCACACCGCCGACAACGGTATCCTTCTCAACTACAAGTACTTTCGTTCCGTCGTAATCGGTGAACAACGAAGCACTGCCGACATTGCCTGTCAGCAACGGCTTGGGCTCAACCACCCAAGGGCCATTGTAGCCATATTCGCCGGTTTGAGTGTAGGCAACGCCTATCGCTTTTTCATCGCCAAGATAGGTAGTGAACAGAATTCCCATATCACGCTTTTCGGTAATAAAGAGAAACGGAGCCTCCATCACAGGCGAAAAGCGCCTTGTTCCATTAACCACACTGCCCGACCAAAGGTTCTCCGACGCAGCGAACATTATATATGCTTCACCGACACGACGGCCGAGGTTCTCGGAGAAACGTATAATCTGCACCGTGCCGTCACCGTTCTGCTCACCCTGGTGGGTATATATCATATACGATGCACCCAGAGGATCGATACCGAAGGTGGGGTGCGCCGCCATCTCGCTCTCTGCCAGCAGGTTGCCCTTGCTATCAATGGTCCTGTAGGGGCCACGGATGTCATCGGCCACCAAGGCTGCACACGAACGGCGTGCAAAAGGCTTGCCGTCGGCACCGATGGCTTCAACATCGGGGCGTTCAAAGGTCGCCATATAGTAGTACTTGCCATTGAAACGGTGTATCTCGGGTGATGTTATCACAGGAGAGGCTCCAATCCACGAAGCGGTATCCTGGTCAAGCACATCGTAAGGCCCTGTCCAGCTATGCAGGTCGTTGCTCAGCCACATATAGCCGCCGTCACCTACCATATAATAGCTATCGCTCTCGCGTGTATAACAGATGAACGGATTCTTGATATCCATTTCGTCCATCATCACAGTATCGAGTGCGACACCGGCAGGCGGAGCAAATATCCAAGCCTTTTCCTGTATATCACCTTTCTCCTTTCCACCACAGGCAACAAGCATCAACAGCCCTAAAAAGTATATGACAAGAGACTTTTTCACCTACAAAAACCGATTTATTTGTAAAGATAGGAAATTTTATGCAAAACAAACATTTATAGGATAAAAAAACGCAGAAATAAATTCTAAATTTATAAAAAACAGGATAATGCAATGAAAAGAGGGTTAAATTTATCCTCAAACGACATTACAGCGTGTACATAATGCCTTGTTCGATTGTTTTTACATAAAAACCATAAAAGAGCAGCATTATGAAGAATTTTATCATTACCGCAAGAGAGAGGAAGCGCGCATCGGCTATAGGCAGGGTCTTGTTTTTGCTTATGTTATTCTTAGCAACAGCAAACTGCGAGGCTTTCGCACAGGAGAAGAAGATGACCCGCAAGGAGAAGGAGGCGGCGTGGCGCGCCGAAAGGCTGCGCAAACGTGCCGCAGAGGAGAGAATGGAGATACACAACGACTCCATACAATACCTGCAGGCCGTGGCAGCACTAAGGAGCGGTTCGTGGGCATTGGAGGCAAACAATGTCACGTACGACAACGGAGTGACCAACTTTGTCACCGAGAGCACCAATTTCGTATCGGCCGACAACGGCACGGTAACCGTGCAGACAGCACTCAACAACAGCAACATCTACTCTCCTAACGGCCTTGGCGGAATCACGCTTACAGGACGGATAAGCGGCGAGGAGATGAAGGTCGACCGCTATGGGAATGTCTACTACAATTTCACTGTCAACGGCAACGAGATATCGGCAACCATAAATGTGGTACTTGCAGCCGGCAGCAACCAGGCATCGGCGAACATAGACCCCAATTTCAGCAGCCGCGACCTACAGATGAGCGGGTATATTTATCCCTACAACAATGCAGGGATAATTATGGGCAGCACAGGCTACTGACTGACAAGCGATTACTACGGCAGCCCGTGGAGATGGTACTTGCCGCCACCCTACTACAGGCCGGTGAGACCACCGATGCCCGGGCCGCCAATACGCCCCGTGCCTCGCCCTCCGTCATTCAACCGTCCGGGGTTCAACCCGCCTGGCGGAGGCAGGCCTCCGGGGTTCGGCGGTGGTGGCTCTACAAGACCTCCGGGGTTCGGAGGACAAGGCGGAGCGACAAGACCGCCGGGATTTACCCCATAAAAAAATTATGTCGCGTGCGCGCACGCGACATATTAATATATTTATCAGGAGATTTCTTATTCCTCGGCAGGCTTCATATTGGTATATACGTTCTGCACGTCGTCATCCTCTTCGAGGCGCTCTACTATCTTGTCGATGGTTGCACGCTGCTCGTCGTTGACATCCTTCTGGTCGTTAGGAATACGTGTGAACTCACTGCCTGTAATCTCAAAGCCCTTCTCCTCGAGTGTCTTCTGTATTGCACCGAACGATTTGGGGTCGCCATAGATGGTTATCTCGTTCTCCTCCTCGTCGTACTCATCCTCTACGCCGAAATCGATGAGTTCAAGTATCAGTTCGTCCATATCAAGACCGTCCTTCTTTGTAAAAGTGAAGACACTCTTTTGTGTGAACATAAAGTCGAGGCTGCCCGATGTACCCAATGTACCGCCGAACTTGTTGAACACAGAGCGTACATTGGCAACGGTACGTGTTGTGTTGTCGGTAGCTGCATCGACGAAGATAGCGATGCCATAAGGGCCATATCCCTCGTATGTAACCTCCTTGTAATCCTTCTGGTCCTTACCCATCGCGTTCTTGATA
>CALBKR010000205.1 GCA_937896105.1 uncultured Bacteroidales bacterium | reverse complement strand
CTTTCGCCAGGTATCTGGAAGAGAAGGATGTTCCCGTCTGGATCCGCCATGTGGTGGTGCCGGGGATCACCGATGACCCTAAGCTGCTGCTGCGGCTGGGACGGTTCCTGGGAACCCTGTCCAATGTGAAAGCCCTGGACGTGCTGCCCTACCACATTATGGGCGTTTCCAAGTACCAGGAGCTTGGCATCCCCTATCCTCTGGAAGGTGTGGAGCCTGCCACCCGGAAACAGGCCATGGATGCCAAGAAGATTATTCTCACAGGCTACTGGCAGACAAAGAAAGCGACAACCTAATCCTACATTAAGGGAACGGCCTCCGGGCCGTTCCCATTTGTCTTTAGACGGATTGCATACAATTGGCATTGATTCCGGGTAGAAACTGTGGTATAGTGTGTTGTATTAATGTAATCGGGAGGGTTCTGCCTTGTTTCCCTGTTTGTCTGAAATTTCCAACCGCATCCGCTGTCTGACGGAGCATCAGGATACCGTTCTGGTGGCCATTGAAGGCAGCTGCACCGCCGGAAAGACCACCCTGGCCCGTCAGCTTGGAGAAAAGACCGGCCTTCCTGTGGTCCACCTGGACCAGATCTTCTGGTCCCCCGGCAACTGGAAGCACCTGGAGCGGGAGGAATTCGACGCCCTCCTTCAGAAGGAGCTGGAGAAGAAGGGCGTTACCTTCCTGCTGAGCCACAAGTGCCTGGCCGTTGAAGAGGGCAAGGTTGTTGCCGAAGCGCCCAACGGCGAGAAGGTTGAAATCCCCGCCGACAAGGTGCTGCTGTCCATCGGCCGCCGCGCCAACATTCAGGGCATCGGTCTGGAGAACATCGGCGTCGAAACCAACCGCGCGGGTATCATCGTGGACAATCAGGGCCGCACCAACGTCGAAGGCGTATTTGCTGCCGGCGACTGCAACGGCCATGTCATGCTGGCCCATACCGCCTACCGCGAGGCTGAGGTGTGCGTCAACACCATCCTGGGCAAGAAGGACACCATGCGCTATCACGCCAATCCCTCCGTCATCTACACGCAGCCCGAAATCGCGGCCTGCGGCCTGACCGAGGAAGAAGCCAAGGCGCAGGGCATTGACTACGAAGTCAAGAAGCTGTCCATGCGTTATTCCGGACGGTTTGTGGCAGCCAGAATCATAACACCAGAATTGCCTTCAAAACCATCCATCTCTGTCAACAACTGATTTAACGTCTGTTCTCTTTCGTCATGTCCGCCGCCCCAGCCTGCGCCTCTGTGCCTGCCCACTGCGTCTATCTCATCAATAAATATGATACAGGGTGCCTTCTCCTTTGCCTGGCGGAAGAGGTCGCGTACGCGTGATGCTCCCACTCCGACGAACATCTCAACAAAATCCGAGCCGGACATCGAGAAGAACGGCACGTTGGCCTCTCCTGCGACAGCTTTTGCCAACAGGGTCTTTCCTGTTCCCGGAGGGCCTACGAGGAGCGCGCCTTTTGGAATTTTACCGCCGAGCTCGGTGTATCTTTGAGGGCTCTTCAAGAAGTCGACTATTTCCTGAACCTCCTGCTTTGCACCTTCCTGGCCGGCAACGTCCTTGAATGTCACGTGTACGGTGCTGTCCTTGTCGAACAGTTTGGCCTGCGATTTGCCCACATTGAACACACCGCCTTGGGCTCCGCCTCCGCCACTCATCCGTCGCATAACAAAAATCCATATTGCGATAATTACAATGAACGGGAGTATGTTTATTAACATATCGCCCCAGAAATTGCTCTCTTCCTTGTAGCTTACCTTGCCTTTGAATTTGCCGTTCTCGCTATTCCTTTGTTCGCGGATGAAATTGTCGAAATTCTCGACAGAACCGATAGTCGTCTCTACCTTTACGCGTCTGCCGTCTGTAGCCGGCTTGCCGGTTACGTAATGCGCTGAGTCTGTTATTATGTATGCTTCGAGTCCGCTGTTGTTGATAATGGTAATATCTTCTACATATCCTTTCTTTATGTAGTCTTCGACAACTGTGTAAGGTTTGCTTACGCTCTGGTCGTTGTCGCTCTCTCCGAAGAAATACATATACAGGAGTATACCTCCTATCATCAGGTATATCCAGGTAAATGATATTTTAGGTTTTTTGCTGTTGTTTGTCATAATCAGTCGATATCAGGGATTGTTGTAAGTGTAGCATCGGCCCAAAGATGCTCGATATCATAGAATTTGCGCACGTCGGGCAGGAAAATGTGTACAAGAATGTCACCATAGTCCATTGCAACCCATTGCGAGTTGCGCAGTCCGTCAATGGAATAGGGCTTCTTCTTGCAGTTGATTCTGACAGTGTCTTCAATGGAGTCGGTAATCGCGCTTACCTGTGTAGGTGAGTTCCCCTGGCATATCACAAAATAGTCGCAGATGCTGTTGCCGAGTTTCAACATATCCACAATGACTATCTCTTTCCCTTTCTTGTCCTGTATGCCTTCTATTATCTGTTTGATGATATCTTGTGCACCAATGTCTTTTGATTGCATATTATCTGTTTGATATTTAGAAACTGTTTAAACTTTCGGGTATATAATCTTATATTTGCAAAGATATTTCTTATTTTGCCGATTTTAAAATAAAAACGCTCTCTTTTTAGCTGTTTGAACCGAAAAACGAAACTTTTTTTGTTTTTTTAAGCAAAAAATAGCGGAAAACATTTTTTTTACCGAAAAATGTTGTACCTTTGCATCGCATTTGAGCATTGGGCTATGGTGTAATGGTAACACTGCAGATTCTGGTCCTGCCTTTCCTGGTTCGAGTCCGGGTAGCCCAACAGAGAGGTTCGTTAAGAACCTCTTTTTTTATTTGTATAGTCCATTTACATCAAAGGCAGCCCGTGGGCTGCCTTTGATGTAAAATATCTATGCAGGAGTTTTACTTCAGTAAATGCTCCGAGATAAGTTTCTCTATTTGCTCTTTCTCTATGTAACCTATACTTTTGTATGCTTTTCCTTCCATAGGGATGAACAGTAATGTGGGGATGGCGCTGATATTGAAGGCTTCAGCTATTTCTTGAGCCTCGTCCACATTTACCTTGTATACATAAATCTTGTCGCCATATGCCGCGGCAATCTCTTCAAGTGACGGGGCTATCATTTTGCAGGGGCCGCACCAGTCGGCATAAAAATCTACAATGGCCGGTTTGTCATTAAGATATTCCCATTCAGCATTCTTGATGTCTGCAACCTTATTGATAAATGTTTCTGTGTCAATTTTAATGCAACCGGCGTTAGCCTTATGGCTATCTCCTCCGCATCCCTCGTTATTGTTGTTACAGCCGTCGGTGCACTCTGTGTTATTGCCACTGCAATTGTTGTCCTTTTCTTTGCTGTTGCCGCAGGATATCATCACTGCTGCACATAATAATGCAATAATAATCTTTTTCATTGTTTCCATAATTAAAATTCTCCTGTGCAAAGTTATCGATTTATGCCGAATATGAAAGTCTTGATATATTTTTTATATAAAAAAGTGCTCTTGCCTATTGTTTTGAATATTCTGGCTATATTTGCAGTATTCAATAAATATTAGCATTATTATTTATGAAAAAGAGTTGTTTTTTATTTCTCACCTTAATCATTCTCTCTCTTTCTGCAAGTGCGCAGATTGCAGGAATAACTGATTTTTATGGCAAGTACAAGTTTAGCGCAACAGTGGAGTTCACTGCAGCCGGCGATGCCTACAGGAATGTACTGGTGGCGGAGTCTGATGTGGAGATAAGGTCCGGTGAGAACTGTATTGCCGAGATTATAGGCTTTGCAGGCTCGTCAAAGTCGCATAAGATAAGCAGTATTGATATATATGCTAATGTACTTACTGTCTCAAACCCGAACAACCCTTCCCTTTGGGACGACTTGAACCTTGCAAACATCAATGGTGACAATCCGTTTGGTGTCTATGATACCAACCTGGGCGAGTGGACTGTTGAGTTCTATGGCTCGTTGGCATATAGGTATGACCCGGGAACGCGAATCATATCCGTTCCTGATTTCTCTGTTGTGAAAGTCTCCGATTATAAGGCGGAGAAAGCTCAGGTAATAGCGAAATATACAAACGTTACCATAATCCCGGTCGATAACGGCGAAGAGAATGCTTTCCGTTGGGACGGTGTATACAGCCTGTCATCCAAGGTTACTTCTTATAGCGGCGAGGAGTATCCCTCTTCTTTTGACGTTAACATTGTATATGATACGGAAAGCGGTCACTATCTCGTTACAAAGTTTATGGATAATGATATTTCCGGCCTAAACTATGGCGGCATACTTCTTGCTCCAAAGGGTGACGGGAAGAGTGCTGCATTGGTTGCTGGCGGTAATCTGCATATGATTGTTGCCGGTTCATCATATATAAGAATGATGGATATGAATGCCGGGACTTCGGATATTAATATGGTTGTTAATGACAATGGGACAATTTCTGTAGACAACTTCTCTTTGGTGCTCTCGGGCAGTGACGGGAACAGTACATTGGCTCTGTATGAGAACGTTGTACTGCGTAGGGCTCTTCCTGACGGTGTCAAGAGTTTTCGCTTGAGAGAGGTTATAAGCGGCAAATATATGCATATCAATTCCTACAATGCCGACAACACTGCCGGCCCGACCGGTTCTGTGATAATGACTGGCAAAAAGGAGTCTGATGACCAGGTTTTCGTGGTTGAAGAGGCCGCCGGCGGTGCCTGCTATCTCCTTTCGCTCAGTGGATACTACATAGTGTGCCGTCCTTGGAACGTTGATGCATGCAATGATGGCAAGAAAACGGCACTGGTGTTCAATTATATCAATGATACAGAGTTCAATATAACCAATGCCAACGGATATTTCAAGGTCGAGAATGTTGGTGGAGTCGTCTATCCGTTCTGCGATGCCAAGGCAACAGCTGCTGCTACTTGGGTGCTCGAGGAGGTCGTAAAAGATACAGGTATCGAAAATGTTGATAGCGATGATGTTGTCGTGGATGGTGTATATGACCTCACCGGTCGAAGAGTGGATGCAATTGTTTCACCGGGCATATACATTATCGGTGGAAAGAAGATGCTGGTTAAGTGATGAGGTTCGGTTAGCCGGTAACGGTAGAGGAACGTGGCAACGGGGCTATTCATAGACTGGCTGTCGTGCTACAGGAACAGACCGGTAGATTTATAGTGCAATTAGTAAAATTTAAGAAACAAATCTTTGCTTTTTGGTTTTTAATATCTACCTTCACTAATGTGAATGTATAACCTCTAAAGTCAACAGCTATGATTATCGGTGTTCCAAAAGAGATTAAGAACAATGAGAACCGTGTCGGAATGACACCCTCTGGCGTTCAGGAGATGACCAAGTATGGTCACGTTGTATATGTGCAGGCCTCTGCAGGTGTGAACAGTGGGTTCTGCGACGATGCTTACACCGCCGCAGGAGCAAAAATTCTGCCTACAATTGAGGATGTGTATGCCACAGCCGAAATGATTGTAAAGGTGAAGGAACCTATTGCATGCGAATACAAGCTTGTGCGAGAGGGACAGTTGCTGTTTACTTATTTCCATTTTGCATCGAGCGAGCCGCTTACCAAGGCTATGATTGAGAGCGGAGCAGTGTGCTGTGCATACGAGACGGTTGAGCGCAAAGACCGTTCTTTGCCGTTGCTTATCCCAATGTCCGAGGTTGCCGGCCGAATGGCAACGCAGGAGGGCTGCTACTTCCTTGAGCGTCCGCGTGGCGGCAAGGGCAAGCTTATGGGCGGTGTTCCCGGAGTAAAGCCTGCCAAGGTGCTTGTAATCGGCGGGGGAGTAGTAGGTACGGCTTCTGCACGCACAGCGGCCGGTATGGGAGCCGATGTGACAATCTGCGATGTCTCTCTGCCCCGTCTTGCCTACCTTTCCGATGTAATGCCTAAGAATGTGAAAACGCTTATGTCGTCGGAGTACAATATCCGTGAGGAGCTCAAGAGTGCCGACCTTGTAGTGGGCTCTGTACTCATTCCCGGAGCAAAAGCCCCGAAATTGGTTACACGCGATATGCTTGCGCTTATGGAGCCGGGCAGTGTGCTTGTCGATGTTGCCATTGACCAAGGAGGCTGTTTCGAGACTTCGCACCCTACAACGCACGAAGAACCTACATATTATGTCGACGGTATACTGCACTATTGCGTTGCAAATATACCGGGCGCAGTACCCTATACCTCGACCCTTGCACTTACAAATGCTACATTGCCCTACGCATTGCAGCTTGCCAATAAGGGCTGGCGAAAGGCTTGCGCCGATAATGAGGAGCTCCGCAAGGGATTGAATGTAGTAGAAGGCAAGGTGGTATATAAAGAGGTTGCCGAGGCTTGGGGCTTGCCTTTTGAAGAATTGGTGCTCTGACACCGGTTTATATATCTCTTTTTATAATTCTAATAAAGAGGCCGACTAAATGCTTGTTTGTTTTTACGTTTGCCCGTAAATATTCATTTACACTTGGCAGACGGTGTTTTGCAGGTTTCGCGAACCTGAAAACAATTCTTTTTATTAAACCTTTCCGCCATAAGTGGTGACCCTTTTTGGGGTCACCACTTATGGCGGAAAGGCAACTATTGTTGCTATGCAGTATTCTTGGTTGCCTAAACTGTCTTGGCAATTCAGAATTCTCAGTCGTTGTTCATCTCCTTGATGTCGACCTCGCTCTCTTTTGCTTCGCCAAGCAGGTGCTTGCTGAAGAAGTCGGCCATCTTCCAGAAAAAGTATTCGTCTTTAGTTTCAAAGCCGTGCCGGTCACCTGGGAGTATTAGCATTTCGAAACGCTTGTTTGCACGGATGAGTGCATCGACAACGCGTGTGGTGTTTGCCGGGTGAACATTGTTGTCCATATCGCCCGTAACAAGCAGCAGATGCCCCTTGAGACGGCTCGCCAGTTCCTGGTTGGTGCTTATGCGGTATGAGAATGTGGTGTCCGTCTCAATGATGCCATCACTGTTCTTTTTCTCTGTTATCGTCTCCTTTATGCCGTGGTGTTTCTCGCTCCACCAATTGTTATAGATACGGTTGTCGTGGTTCCCGGCGCACGATACGGCAACCTTGAAAAAGTCGTTGTATGTGAGTATTGCCGCTGTCGACATAAAGCCACCGCCCGAATGGCCGTGTATTCCCACTTTGTCACCGTCGATGAAACTGTGACGGGCTATGAGCTGTTGTGCAGCAACCTTCTTGTCGGCAAGGCCGTAGTCGCGCAGGTTGCCATAGCCGAAATTGTGGTACCATTTCGAGCGGTTCGGGTGTCCGCCTCGGTTGCCTACAGTAATTACTATGAAACCCATCTGCGCAAGGCGGTCGATACGGTTCATACCGCTCGACCAGCTTTCGTTTACAGCCTCGGTCTGTGGCCCCGGGTATACATATTCTATAAGAGGATAGCATTTGGTGGAGTCGAAATCGAAAGGCTTGTACATTACACCGTGCAGGTCGGTGATACCATCCTCGGCCTTGACAGTGAAACGTTCCGGGAATCTATAGCCAGCAGCGAACAGTTGTGAGAGGTCGGCTGTCCCCAATTCCACGCTCTTTCTGCCACGTTTGCTGTAAACGTGGTTTACAGGTGCTGTATCGACACGCGATGCGGTGACTACAAAAGCCTCGCCATTCTCTGCGGCCGAGTAGCTGCTGATGTTCATATCGCCCTCATCTATCTGCTTCATTCCGCTTCCGTCGAAATTCACACTGTAGAGGTGCATATAATAGGGATTCTCTTTCTTGTCGTATCCACAAGCGGTAAAATAGACCTTCTTCTCCCTCTCGTTCACGGCAACAATGTCTTCGACGTGGAAGGCTCCCTCTGTGATAGGGTTGACAAGCGTACCATCGGCATTGTAGAGGTATAGCATGGCCCATCCGGTACGCTCCGACCACTGGATGAACTGCTTGCCGTCATTTATAAGGCGTATCTGCTTGCTCTCGATACTTGTGTTCATCTCTTCGTGGACAATCGCCTTGGCTGTGTCGCAGCCGAGCGATAGGTAGCACACCTCAATCTTCTTCATATCGCGGCTTATACGCTCGAAATAGAATCCGTTCTCATCGCCAAGCCAGATGTTTCTGTATGGAGTCTCGTATCTGTTCTTGTGTGTTAGGGGTCTGCGGAACAGCGTGATGCGTTGCTGCTTGAACTGCGAAATATCAATGAAGCGGCTTGTCTTGTTCTCAAAGTCAAAGAGTTCCATCGTGGTTACCGGTGTCTCTTCGCCGGGCATCTGGTAATAGTAGCTTTCCAGTGTGGGGCGTGGCTCGCTCAATGAATTTATTATCCACATTTTCGAAAGTATCGAGTCGGCACGGTGCGTCATCACGAAGTGCCGCGAGTCGGGGCTCCACAGTGCATATACACGGTGGCGCTTTGCGCTGTCGGGCTTCTCGTCGAGCGAGTGGTGTGCGTAGCAGTTGTTGCGTGTGCCGTTGAAGGTGAGCTGATGTTCGACAACTGTGCTGTCGGCATCCCAGTACCTGAGTTTCTCGAGCTCTTCGCGTGACATATACCACAGGTTGTAGTTCTTCTCATATATGGCAAACTTGCCGTCGGGTGAAACATTCGCCCAATTCGGGTATATGGGGTAGAGTTCCTCTATCTCGTCCTTTGAACGTTCAAGCAACTCACCTGTCTTTATATCATATTCGAAATAGAAAGTCTTCTCCTCCTTCTTTCCTTCGTTCTCCTTTATCTTGGTACTGTCATTACGCTCGTGGCGTGGCAACTGCTTTGGAACCTCGAGCTTCGACTTGATATCGAAGCGCACGTAGCGTTCATTGCGGATACAAGGGTTTATCGTAATGGGCAGGTGGTCGGCGTCATACGGGTCCTGTGTACGCAGTGTCAGCTCCTTTGCCATCCACTCCATATCCCATAACTCTTTTTTTGTTCCTTTTACAGCATCAACTATGTAGAAATTCTTGTCGTCAGTGTCGCTCCAGGAGTATATAAACTGCTTGCCGTCGGCAAACCACACAGGCTGAACCCTTGTCTGTTTTACCATTCGTGATATCTTCTTTGGCGAGAAACGCTCGGCGAGTGCATAGTTGGGTTTTACCTGTTTGTCCTCCTGGGCTTGCAAGGCGGTTGCTGTCAACAAGGCGGGGAGTGCCAACAATAGTAGTGCTTTCTTCATCTTGTGTCGTTATTTTGTGTTTTCGTTATTCTTCTTTGAAATGTGCAGCGTGTCGAGTATCTTGCGGAAACCGCGTCGCTTGTTTATGTCAATTTTTGCAATACCGCCTGTTGATGTCTCCTTGTAGAGGCTTGGAAGGTCGTGTCCGGTCTCTTTCATAACCTCGACAATGCGGTCGTAGTCAATCTTGTGTTTGCCGTCCGACAGGGCT
>CALBKR010000204.1 GCA_937896105.1 uncultured Bacteroidales bacterium | reverse complement strand
GAGATTGACGGCAACGACGCTGCCGCACTGCTCGCCAATGGAGTCATCGCGGTTTCCGAAGGTGCCAATATGCCATCGACTCCCGAAGCTATCCACGCATTCCAGCAGGCGAAAATACTTTACGCTCCCGGAAAGGCATCCAACGCCGGCGGTGTATCGGTATCGGGTCTTGAAATGAGCCAGAACTCGGGCAAAATCAACTGGAGCAGCGCAAAGGTTGACCAGATGCTGCACGAGATAATGCATAACATACACAGCGCCTGCGTAAAATACGGAACACGCGAGGACGGATACATCGACTATGTAAAAGGCGCCAACGTCGCAGGCTTCTTAAAAGTCGCCCGCGCAATGATGGCGCAAGGAATTGTGTAAGAGTACAGAGAACAGAGTACAGAGTACAGAGTACAGAGTACAGAGTACAGAGTACAGAGAACAGAGTACAGAGTACAGAGTACAGAGTACAGAGTACAGATAACAGATAACAGATAACAGATAACAGATAACAGATAACAGAGAAAAAAATTTTCTACTTGTGGCATAACACCACAGGCAATAAATGTTCTCTTCATAAGTAAAAGCAATCTAAGGGTTGCTTTTATTTTTTCATATTATATGCTCATCTGCACTATTTTGAGTATCTTAGCAGGCGCAAACGAAAAACACTCAGAAGCCGTCTTAATTTATATATGCTAAACAAGAAAAACGCCTGGCTATGGATTCCGACACTATATTTCGCATCGGGACTCCCCTACCACGCCATAACATCAATATCGGACATAATGTACAAGGATATGGGTATCGGCAATGCCAAGATAACGCTCTACACAAGCCTCCTGCTCATACCCTGGACTATAAAACCGCTATGGAGTCCAATAGTGGAAATGGTGAGTACACGCCGCAAATGGACATTGATGTCACAGTTGCTGCTTGCGATATGCTTTGCAGCAATAGCTCTCGCCATCCCGTCGGGAGAATTCCTGCTTTTCACAATGATAGCATTCACCATCGGTGCCTTCGTATCATCTACCCACGACATAGCTCTCGATGGATTCTACATACTGGCACTGCCGCAAGAGAAGCAGTCGTTCTTCTCGGGCATACGCAACACTTTCTACCGCATAGCCACAGTGTTCAGTTCAGGAGTGCTTGTGATGCTTGCTGCAAGGTTGGGAGAGGAAACAGGCAACGACGCACTCGCGTGGAGCATCACCTTTGCCACAACAGGCATCATTATGCTTGCACTATACATCTACCACAGAGGGGCTATGCCTAAACCGGCCAACGACATTTCACGGAAAACAAGCAGTGTCGACAGTGCATTCAGCAACTACGCCGATATCATAACAACCTATTTCCGGAAGCCGGGTATCTGGCAAGCCATAACCTTCCTGCTGCTGTTCCGTTTTCCAGAGGCACTGCTCGGCAAAATGGGCAAGCTGTTCCTAATGGACGATGTTGCAAACGGTGGTTTGGCACTCGACAAAGGCGACATAGGATTCATATATGGCGTAGTCGGCATCATAGGACTCATCATAGGCGGCATTGCCGGTGGAATATGCATCTCGCGTAAAGGATTGAAATACTGGTTATGGCCAATGGTAATAGCCATTTCACTGCCCGACGCAGTATATGTATATATGAGTATGACAGCACCGGACAACTTGTGGATTGTAGGCAGCAGCGTGTTCCTCGAACAGTTGGGTTATGGTTTCGGTTTCACGGCATACACGTTGTATATGATATATCTTGCACGCGGCAAATACCCCACTGCCCACTTTGCAATATCCACCGCTTTTATGTCACTTGGAATGATGCTTCCGGGAATGTTTGCAGGACAGCTCGAAGAGTGGATGGGATATGAGAACCTATTTATCTTTATAACCGTTTCTACAGTTATAACATTTGCCGTATCGGCATTTATAAAAATAGACCCCGGTTTTGGCAAGAAGCAAAATTGATGTATCTTTGCATTTTAAAGAAAATTTATGACACTTATAGCAGATTGCGGTTCAACCAAGACCGATTGGGTACTATGCAACGGCGGCAATATAATTGCAAGAGCCAGGACGCAGGGGCTGAACCCGACCCACCAGGAGAGCGACGAAATATATGAGATACTCTCGGCCGAACTGCCCGATGAGATAACATCAGTCACGCCCGACAACATCTATTTCTATGGTGCAGGCTGTGCATACGACATAGCCAACAACCGTATGCGCAAGGCATTGGAGGGCATATTCGCCACCAGACAGATAGAGATAAACAGCGACCTGCTCGCAGCCGCACGCGCACTGTGCAAGCACGAAGAGGGCATCGCCTGCATACTCGGTACAGGTTCAAACTCCTGCCTGTTCGACGGTGAGAAGATTGTCGAGAACACCCCATCGTTAGGTTATATTCTTGGCGACGAAGGAAGCGGAGCACACCTCGGGCGACAGCTGTTGAGCGATTGCCTAAAGCATCAGTTGCCACAAAGCCTCCGTGAAAAGTTCTTCAAGCAATACAACCTCGACATCGCCACGATTCTCGAAAAGACATACCACAGCTCGCTGCCGAACCGCTGGCTTGCCGGTTTTACACCATTCCTAAGCGAGAACAAGAATATACCGGAGATAAAGATTATGCTCAAGTACTGCTTTACGCAATTCTTCCAGCGCAATACAATGGTATACAGGCGTTCGTGGCTACCGATACACATCATCGGCAATGTAGGGCTCAACTTCAGCGACGAGATACGTGAAACAGCAGAAAGCCTCGGCTTGTCCGTTGGCAATATCGAGGCCAGCCCTATGGAAGGACTTATAGAATATCATAAACAAAACAAATAACACATTATGAAAAAATTATTTTTATCAGCATTAGTATGCCTCGCATCGACAGTTGCCATATCATGCGGCAGCAAAGCAGAAAAGGCAAAGACAGTTGCAACCGAAACAGAAGAGGTCGCAACCGGAACTGAAGAGGTCGCAACCGGAACTGAAGAGGTTACAACCGGAACAAAGACAGTTACAGTCGGAACAGAAGAGGTTGCATTCCCCACTGTAGAAAAGATTGACACACTCTCCTACATTGTAGGTATGGACATCGCAAACAGCATAGAGAGGAATATGCTGCCAACATTCAAAGTCGACTACAATATTATGATGAACGCGCTTCAGCAGGCGCTCGACCCCGAGGCTACATTAGTAATAGAGGGCGAATCGTTCAACAAAGAGAATTTCCGCCAGGTTGGCGACAAATACTTCACTAATGAGTTCAGAGGCCGTATAATGGCTGCTATGAATGACAGTACCGGGAGTGTTCAGATATACAAGGACGACAGAGAGAAAAATATCGTATCGGCGATCCTTGGCGCAGATATCGCATACAACGCAATGAATGTAAAGTTCAATATCGACAAAGCAACTCTCCTGTCAGCCATCAGTGACATCCACAACGGAAAAGGCAAAATCACCGACGAGTATGCAATGGAATACACAAGAAACTATTTCACAGTAGTGGTTCCACAGCAGAACAAGAAGGAATCGGAGCAGTGGCTTGCCGGACTCGAGAACAAGGATGGCATTCAAAAGACTGCAAGCGGCATCCTCTACAAGATTGAAAAAGCAGGCGACAGCAATGTAAAGGCCACCAAGGACGAAGATGTTGTAAAAGTTCTCTATACAGGCCGTACAAGGGATGGCAAGGTATTCGACAGCAACCGCTGGAAGGATATGCCCCAACAGCGTCAGGAGATGGTGAAGCTCTACCAGCCCGACCAGGCAAACAAGGACAACCCTATCGAGTTCCCCCTCAACCGCGTAATCAAAGGATGGACCGAGGGTATGAAACTCGTAGGCAAGGGCGGTAAGATTGTCCTCTGGTTGCCTTCGGATTTGGCATATGGACCTCGTGGTGCAGGTCGTAATATCGGCCCCAACCAGGCACTCAAATTTGAGGTGGAGTTGCTCGATGTGAAGAGCCTCGGCATTGAGGGCAGGGTGGAGGAGTACAACTTCTCGCCCGATGAGCGAAGAATAATGTTCCGCATCGACTCCGAGCCCCTCTACCGCC
>CALBKR010000203.1 GCA_937896105.1 uncultured Bacteroidales bacterium | reverse complement strand
CCCCGAGGACTTTATACCGGAGCCGGATGAGGATGAGATGCAGGAGCATTACACCAAGGCTGTATCGGCTGCAAGCAAGGCGTTCGTTACAGCAACCGAGCAGAATGGCCGTATCGACGCCGAGCGCAGCAAACTGAAAGGGCAGATAGACGAGAAAGAGAAACAGATTGCAAAACAGAAAGAGGCCGTGGAACTGCTTGCGGCAAAAATCGAAGCTTTCCTGTCGGCACGCAACGACGGAATGGATGCAACGATGCTCGACGAGCTGTTTGCCATAACACACGACGAGATTGCTGCTATGCGAAGCAATATCGACCAGTTGGAGAAACAGTTGACCGATGTCACAGCTACAATACGTGAAAGGAGAGAGAATCTTGAACAGCACAACTGTTCCCCGAACAGGCCGGCCGAAGATGAAGACACTACCCTGCTGCAGGAGAGACTCCTGTCGCTCGGGAACGCTATGCAAGAGATAAACAACAGTGTTGCGCAGATAAATGCACAACTGCTGAAGGATGAGAACAGCCGTGCCGAATTCAGCAAGTACAGCAATGAGTACGACAACACGATGTCGGAAATGTCGCACTGGAGTACTCTGTGCGGTATGTTCGGTGCCGCAAACGGCAGTATGCTAATGAAGATGGCACAGGGATACACCCTCGACATCCTGCTCAATGTAGCCAATGTGCATCTCGCCGAAATGACAAAGCGTTACAGGCTCGAGCGCTTCTCGGACAGCAACCTCGGAATAAAGGTAATAGACCTTGATATGATGTCCGAAAGCCGTTCGGCACAGACATTGTCGGGCGGCGAGACCTTCATTGTTTCGCTTGCCCTCTCACTCGCGCTCTCATCGCTCTCTTCGAACCGTATGAGCATCGAATCACTGTTTATTGACGAAGGTTTCGGTGCTCTCGACAAGGAGACACTGCAGATGGCGCTGATGACACTCGAGAGGCTCCAGAGCCAGGGGCGCAAGATTGGTGTGATTTCTCACCTGAGCGAGATG
>CALBKR010000202.1 GCA_937896105.1 uncultured Bacteroidales bacterium | reverse complement strand
TGATCGACATACTTGCACTGCACAAGATGAACCGCTTCCACTGGCACCTCACCGACGACCAGGGCTGGCGTTTCGAGGTAAAGAAATACCCACTGCTGACAACAATAGGAGCCACCCGTGAAAACTCCTGGAGCACCCACCCGGAATACGGTAAATTCTACACAGGCGAGCCCTATGGTCCCTATTTCTACACACAAGACGAATGTCGCGAGATAGTAAAATATGCAGCCGAGCGCCACATCGAGGTCGTTCCCGAGATTGAATTCCCGGGTCACTCCTGCGCAGTCAACACAGCCTACCCCGAACTCAGCTGCACACCCAACGGGGCACACAGTGTAAAGATAGAAGGAGGAGTATATTCAGATGTGGTAAACGTTGCAAACCCATTGGCCTTGCAGTTTGCAAAGGATGTATTGGATGAGGTAATAGAGGTGTTCCCATACAGCCGGATACATATCGGCGGCGACGAGACACCCACTTCAGCCTGGCAGAACAATGCCGAGTGCCAGGCAATGATGCAAGAAAAAGGAATGACAAATGTCCGCCAATTGCAATCGCATTTCGTGCGTGCTCTTTCCGACCACGTCACACAAAAGGAGGGCGACAAGAAGCGCACTGTAATAATGTGGAACGAGAGCCTCACCTCAACCGGCACCGACGAAGAACTTATTAAAGGAACAGGCGGCACAATGATGTGCTGGGAGATAAGCCAAGCGCAGCCGTGTGCTCTCAAAGCGGCAAGAATGGGCTTGGAGTCAATCATTACGCCACAAATCCCATATTACATAAACCGCAGGCAGAGCACCGATGCCAATGAACCGCCAGTTGCAGGACAGGGCACAGATAATGTTCAAGCCGTTTATAACTACGTACCCATACCTGCATCCGTTCCTGCAGAACTTCATAAATACTATATTGGAGTTCAGGGTACATTCTGGACAGAGCACGTCGAGGACTATGGCCTACTCGAGTATCTTGCCTTGCCCCGTATGATTGCCATAGCAGAGACAGGCTGGACACCTCAAGACAAGAAAAATTTCTCTGATTTTCAGAGACGTATCACCAAGGATGCCAAGATTCTCGACTACAACAACTACCAATACGGCAAGCACTATATGCTTGAGAGCGAAGGCGGTGAAGAAAGCGGCATTGTAATGCCCGAAGCATCCGACACAGAGAAACAAGTATGGTACCGCATCGTTTCCAAAGCCACTGATGCACGTGCAGGACGTTGCATACAACTGCTACGTGAGAACTCCAGCGAAATAGGAACCGGCAACGCCCGTGCAGGACGCCTATGGAACAGCGCTATCATCGAGGATGAAAGCAACGAAGGATACGACTACCAGCAATGGGCCTTTATGCAAGACCCCGACAACCCCGACCGCTGGGCAATAGTAAACAAAGCGAAACCAAACGGTTCGGTCAACGGAACTCCAACAGCTGTTGACAACACCGGCCGTTGGGACTATGACGAGAACAACCGCCACTACGACTTTATCCTTGGCGACAAGGCATACGGACAAGACGGCAACAACTACTGCTACAGCATACGCAGCCAAAAAGTAGCAAACGGCAACTGCCTGAACTATGCAAAAGCAGGACAAAACTACGCCATAAATCTATGGAACGACCCCATAGACGGCAACGGCGGATATTGGGAGTTCCGCCCTGTAGCAGCACAAGGCAGCGAAATTGTCATCGAATTCCCCACTGAAGGCACATACTACCTCCTCCTCAACAACACCGAGCGTTTCAAGGGCTGGAGCCTCTACGACAATGGAGATGCGGCAGTAAAAGCCACACAGCAACCCTATGGTGCCAATGTTTGGGAAATCACCAATGCCACTACAACCGATGCCGGACAGACATTCAAAC
>CALBKR010000201.1 GCA_937896105.1 uncultured Bacteroidales bacterium | reverse complement strand
AGCGGGAGGTGGTCACCGTGCCCCAGCTCCAACCGAGAAGGTCGATTTTCGCAAAGCCTGTTTCAGCCACAATCAGTTCCACCGCGGCGTGGATGTCCTCGGCGGCATAGTCGGAGTTGGGCATAAAGCCGTCCTCCACCGCACCCGAGCGACCGTAGCCTGCAATGTCGATGCTCCACACGCCGTAGCCCTCACGAGCCAGCATACGGGCGAAGCTGTAGTCCTTATAGTCGATGTCGAACTCGCGGGAGGAATAGGTCACGCCGTGGACAAGCAGAATGTGCTTGCTGGGCACAGCGTCCGCCAAAGTAAGGCAATCCAAGTGCAACGCGATACCGTTGCGGGTAAGGGGGAACTCTTTGTACGTGTACATTCCTTGCCACCTCCTTGTTTGGGGATAGTATACCGCAAAAGGACGGGATGTGCAATATTTTGTCATAAGCAAAAGAAAAGACCCCGCCCATTAAAGGCGAGGTTCTTCATCGGGAATATAGGTGGCAATGTCGCTCAAAGCGCAGTCCAGTACGGCGCAGAACTTATTGAGCGTCTTGGTCTCCATATTTTCATTGGCACGCAGGCGGCGAATGGTCTTGCTGTCGATACCGCACTTCTCGCGGAGCATATAGGTGGTCACTCCCTTGGCCTCCATTGTCTGCCACAATTTATCAAAACAAATCATACTGCACCCTCCACATTGACTTTTATTATTATGGGGGTTATAATCTTTTCTATTAAGGGGATATAATCCCCATATTCAATAGGGGATGCAGATATGCCTGATTATAAAGAGATGTATTTTAAGCTGTTCCGCGCCACCGAAAAGGCAATGGAGGAGATTAGCGGCCCCATTATCGGTGTGGTGCTTGTTATGATGGCAGTGTTCATCCCCACCACTATGATAGGAGGCATCTCGGGCGAGCTCTACAAACAGTTCGCGCTCACCATTGCCACAGCCACACTGCTCAGCGGCTTCAACTCGCTCACCCTCACCCCGGCGCTCAGCGCACTGCTCCTGCGCCCTACAAAACAGGGCAGGAAAGGTTGGTTCTTCCGTGGGTTCAACAAGGCCTACGACTGGGTGCAGAAGGGTTACGACCGCGTTGTGGAGTTCCTGCTACGCCGCTCGTGGATAGCAGGCATCAGCTTTGCAGCGATGGTAGCGCTGGCCATATACCTGTTCAGCATACAGCCCACCACCTTTATCCCCGATGAGGACGACGGTTACTTTATCGTGAGCGTGCAGTTGCCGCCGGCAAGCTCACTCTCGCGCACCGAAGCCGTTGCCGACAAGGTGGAGAAGATTGTATCGGCCTACCCCGAGGTAAAGACCAATATCAGCATCAGCGGTTTCAGCATAATGAACAGCGGCAGGCAGAGCAACGCCGCCAGCGTCTTTGTTGTCCTCAAGGACTGGAGCGAACGCAAGGCAAAGGGCGAGTCGGCAGCAGCCATTGTAGAGCGCTTCAACAGGCAGGCCTATGTGGAGATTGAGGAGGCGCAATGCTTCGCCTTTGTGCCGCCGGCCATCCCGGGTATAGGCAATGTGGGCGGACTGCAGCTGCAGCTCGAAGACCGCAAGGCACTTGGACTCGGCGAACTGCAGAAAGCTGTCGATGCCCTTATTGAGCAGCAGAGCAGTTCGAGCGCCATTGCCTCGATGAACAGCTCATTCGAGGCCGATGTGCCGCAGTACTACATAAACATCGACCGTGACAAAGCCATTGCTATGGGGCTCGACATCGGCAACGTACTCTACACCCTCAGCTACTATATGGGCTCGCTGTATGTCAACGACTTCATACTGCTTGGCCGAATATGGCAGGTAAAGATGTCGGCAAGCGAGCGCAACCAGAAGCTGATAGAGAGCATTATGCAGCTGAGCCTTGCCAACAACAAGGGCGAGATGGTGCCTTTCAGCAGCTTTGTCACAGCCGAAGAGGTACTTGGCAGCG
>CALBKR010000200.1 GCA_937896105.1 uncultured Bacteroidales bacterium | reverse complement strand
TTAAGCCTGTAGCTAGCGTTCATCCTGAGCCAGGATCAAACTCTTCGTTGTAAATCTATATCTGAAATGCTCCCCGAAGGGGCATCAAATTACCGTTTTTGTTTGTACTGGCCGGAATAATTATCTCATATATTATTATTGACGGTTCGTTTTTCGTTCCTTTACGCTTCCTGCTCAAATACCACTCAATGGTAAAAGGCAGGGTTGTACTGCTTGTCTGTATGGAATGATGTCAAGGATCTAATTGCGCTCCCAAGCACCGGAACCGTGTGTTCCGTCCCGAAAGCGAGTGCAAAGGTAATGCATTTTTTATTCACGGCAAACTTTTGAGGAAGTTTTTTCACAAAAAAGGCGAGAAAAAATTAATTACGCATTAAAAGCTGCGCAATTATACCAAATTTGTGCCAAAACTATCAAATACTCAAGCCTTCATAGAAGGTTCAATCGCCTGCAACATTATAAACGCCGTCTATTGAATCCGACGACTTTGCATCTCTATTGCCCGGCTAAATTATGCATTATTTATTAAAAACAATAATTATTTGCTATTTTTTACGATAAAAAATCAAAATCATTCATTTTTATCAAATTTGTAGCAGTTTTAGAAACAAGTCTGCAAAATTTCAAAGTTCGTGGGCTTGTTTGTATAAATTACTCGACCACAACAGCCTTTACCGGGTTAAGACCCGATGGAAATTTACAAAGAAGCATACCATCGGTGTCATAAAGATAGACATCACCGTCATTAATATAATCGGACGAAGTTACGCATATATATTCACCGGCAACACACACTTTATATGGAGCCGGCAGAAAACTCTCCTTAATCCAGGGCGAATCGACAGCACCATCCTTCACATCATAGGAAAGGTATGTTGTTGTAGCGTTCCAGTTCTCATCGTATTGGGAGAAAAAACCATAAAGTTTACCCGACAAGTAGCAGAATTCCGTCATGTTACTGCACTCTTCTACAATAGAGACCGAACCATCGGGAGCGACAAACTGCAGGATACTTGGCACATCGGCATAATTTCCATACGAACCCACATAGACACCATCGGCAGCAGGCACAACAACTGCCGGGTTAAATGCTACGCTAATTTTCTCGACCTCGGCAAAATCATCAAGGTTGACAACCGAGACGGTCTTGTCATACCCAAGAGGCGTATTATAATCCATTCCACCCGAATTTGCCACATAAAGATTACCGCCATAGACCGCCAACTGTTCGGGATTGCGCCCAACCTTTGCAAGCATTTCTACCTCAAGAGTAGCCGTATCGATGCGCGCCACATTACCATCGTAGTAGGAGGCATACACCTTACCTTCATAAGAGGTCAGATAGCGCGGCTGGGCAGAACACTTGATTTGTTTGACAGACTTAGCATCCAACCCGGTAACCTCAATAGTTGATTCACCGGCCACTGCGATATACATTTTTGAGCCGTATGCAATAATATCATTGGCAGTATTGCCAAGACAACGGCCGTTCTGCGATTCAAAGAAGCCTTGCACAACCTCGCCTGTTACAAGATTATACTTTGTCAAAGATGAGTTGCTACTCTTCCAGTCACCGGAATTAAGCACATAGCACACATTGCCAGCACCAACGGTTGGCTGATTTTCCATACCATTTTCATTAGAGCAAGCCACAAGGGCTGCCATCACGGCAAAAACACCGAATTTTCTCACTGTTCTTTTCATATTATATATAACTAAGGTAAAAATCAAAAGCTCACACGCGCAGACAAACGCCACGAGAAGCCCGGCATCGGGTAGTTCTTTATAACTTCGTATTGTTCGTTTGTAATATTAAGCAGTTCACATTGCAAGCGCAATGTCGCCTTGCGGATATCAAAGCTACGGTTAAGCGAGAAACTATGCTCGAGATAACCGGGCATTCTGTTCCTGGCGGTATTCTGTGGTAACATATACCGGTCGCCAACTGCCGAAAGCAGATAAGAGACATTTACAATCGGATTTTCGAGCGAAAGTGTAAAGCCGCCCGTGTGTTGCGGGGTATATGGCAACTGATGGCGGTAATTCTTTGCCGACTCGTCTGTCACATCCACTGCGCGGATAAAAGAGTAGCTTGCATCGGCCACCAGCCCCACTCTATGCGAGAGAGCCAAACGGAGAGAGATAGTGACATCGGCTCCCCAAATATCAGCCTCGCCGAAATTCATCATCCGCCACACATACATCGTAGGCAAAGCAACGATTTTATCGCGTACATTATTATAATAACCGTCAGCAGTAACCGCAAAATTGCGCAGCACGCCAGAGCCTGACATATTCCAGGTCACCCCAAGGTTATATTGCGTGGCACGCTCTGGGCGCAGCCCTACATTGCCCAGGCGCAGGTAGTAAAGGTCTGCAAATGTAGGCACACGACAGGCATCCTTGAACGATGCACGAAGATGCAGCGCATCGTTTCGTAAGGGAGAGACAACAACCGCTACTGAAGGAGACAGGCGTACAAACGGGGACATTCCGTTTCCGCCACGAACCTCGTCGGCTATGTACGTAGCAAGAAGCGATGCGGAAAGGCGGAATATAGAGAATTCATAATCGACCGACAGTGCCGTCCAAGATGATATCCGTCGCGGGGCCTTGCTGTTCTCGAAATTATTTTCCAGCATAGCGAAGGAGACATCTGTGGCCAACGATAAGTCCAACCCGCGAAGCGGAACATAGCCTACGCCCAATGAAGCATAACACTCGTTCTGCACATTTATATCGACCTGCTCGCCGGCACTATAATTGGGGTTCACCTCGCGATAACGCGAGTAGTTGTAATCGTATTTAAAAACAGCCTGCATATCCCACGCAGAACCGAAAGAACATCGGTATTTCGCTTGAGCGAAGGCGTTTCTATTCCATAGGCGCTCACTGTTCTCCTTATTATATAGGTTCACCGCAC
Organism: uncultured Bacteroidales bacterium; assembly: GCA_937896105.1. The sequence goes on along the minus strand of CALBKR010000200.1, from coordinate 1,559 downwards.
CCGGCAAGCCGCGCTCCGAACCATAATAATAGACCTTAGCATCAAGCTGCCCACCGCCAAGTGCAATATCGGCATTAGCCTCAAACGACAATGCGCCGATATCGCTATCCCGCCGTTTTTCACGTGTCACGACACCCGAATTGACCAAGTCAAAAGAATACATTCCGTCACTGCGGAGAAGGTTGCCGTTAAAAGAGAGCCCCCAACGCCCGGATGATTTATACCGATGAAAGAGGGAGAGCCCTGCCAACCCGAATGCACCGCCCTTAACAGAGAAAGTCGTTGTCGTCTTTGAAGGCAACAACGTACGGAGCGACAGCAGACCCGAAGAGGAGAGTTCGCGAGCAGTATGCAAAGCGCCACCGCCCTGCCCCACCATAAGAGTAACCATCGAGAGGTTATCCAACGGGAAACGCCCGATATCGACCACACCGCTTTGAGCATCTGCAATAACCACCCCATCGTAGCTCACGGCAGTGTGCTTCGCACCCATTCCACGAAGAGAGACTGTTTTAAGACCGCCCACACCGCCATAATCACGCACGCTGACGCCCGGCATATGCTGGAGCACATCGGAGACACCTGCAAAACCAAGACGCTCAAAATCCTCGCGAGTAGCACGCTGCAACGGCACTGCAGATGTCACAGCTACAGGAAGAGGAGCCTCGACCGCTTCAAACTCCGGCAACACATAATGCAGTGTATCGACATCTTGAGCCGACAAATTCATCACCGGCACAAAACTGAGCACAACAAAAAGGACATGAATTATCCGTAACATACAAGCCATTTATAAAAGCCTTTACCCGAGGCCTTGTATAAAACATAACGAAAATGGCAGGTTTTCTGGCTTGTTCCCCCAAGCGCCTTCCCACCCCCAAAGGAGCAGTGGCTATGGATTACTTGGGTCTTTTTGAACTCACAGCTACGGGTATAGCTCCGGATTTTGACCGGATTCCCTTTTACTAACAACTGTCGCAGACAGCAGTTACACCATTATCCGATGCAAATATACAAATATAATCTATAAATTGGCACCAAGAGGACAAAAAAAATGGCGACGCTTTAAAGCGTCGCCATCTGATATATCTAAAGCTAAAATTATTCAGCCTCAGCAACTACTGCGAAAGGAACCTTAACGGCAACCTCCTTGTGCAACTTTACTGTTGCCTCATAGTTACCAACCTCCTTAACTGCAGAAACTGCGATAATCTTGCGATCGATCTCAAAACCGAGCTTTGCAAGCTCCTCTGCAACCTGAATTGCGCCAACAGAACCATAGATAGCACCTGTTGCACTAACCTTTGTTGCAATTGTCAAAGATACACCGGCAAGCTTAGCTGCAAGAGCCTCAGCATCGGCCTTGATCTTCGCCAACTTGTGAGCACGCTGCTTCAAGTTCTCGGCAAGAACCTTCTTTGCAGACTCGCTAGCGATAACTGCCTTACCTGTAGGAATCAAATAATTACGGCCATAACCGTCCTTTACCTTAACGATATCGTCCTTGTAACCCAAGTTGATTACATCTTCTTTCAATATAAGCTCCATAATTATTCCTC
>CALBKR010000199.1 GCA_937896105.1 uncultured Bacteroidales bacterium | reverse complement strand
GTATCTTGTACTGGTTGGCCTTGACCATGTTGAAGAAGTTGTCGATGCAGATGCTCTCGCCATACTCCTCAATCCAGGGGCCTTTGTGCCACAGGTAGTCTTTCTGCTCCTGTGTAAGGTTATAGTAGGGCTCAAAAATAGGAAAATCATCTTGTGGGGCACGGCGGCAGAACTCGTTTTTCCATTCGCCCATCTTGTCGCCACGCCAGCAGAAGACGGCTCCATCGTATATGCTCAGGCTCTTGTTTGGGATAACGAGGTCTTCATCGATGCCAACAATGCGTCCGAAACCTTCGCAGTCGGGGCAGGCGCCGATGGGGGAGTTGAAGGAGAACATCTGTTCCGTGGGTTCCTCGAACTCGATGCCGTCGGCCTCAAAGCGTATGCTGAAACTGTGCGGTTCCTCCTCGTCCATAAACTGCAGCAGGCAGGTGCCGTTGCCCTCGTAGAAAGCTGTCTCGGCCGAATCGAGCAGGCGGCTTGCAGTCTCCTTGCTGTCGCTCACTGTAAGGCGGTCGATGAGCAGGGTGGGCTTGTCGTTCTTTGCAGGGGTGTACTCCTCGATGTGTATTATCTCCTTGCCAAGCACCACGCGTGTGAAGCCCTGTTGCAGATATATTTGCAACTGGTCGGCAAGGGTGCGTCCCTTGCGTTTGGGAATGGGTGCCATAAGCAGGAAACGTGTTCCGGCAGGGCGACCGAGCATACAGGTTACAAGGTCTTCGGGAGCATCCTTCTTCACCAGTTTGCCGCTGATGGGGGAGTAGGTCTTGCCTATGCGCGCATATAGCAGTTTGAGGTATTCGTATATCTCGGTCGATGTGCCAACCGTTGACCTCGGGTTGCGGTTGTTCACCTTCTGCTCGATGGCTATGGCAGGCGGTATGCCCTTGATGAAATCGCACTCGGGCTTGTTCATCTGCCCGAGGAACTGGCGGGCGGATGCCGACAGCGACTCCACATAACGGCGCTGTCCCTCGGCATAGAGGGTGTCGAAGGCAAGTGACGACTTGCCCGAACCCGACAAGCCGGTGATGACCACGAACTTGCCACGTGGTATCTCAACATCAACATTCTTCAGGTTGTTGACGCGTGCGCCTTTTATTATTATGCTTCTGCTGCTGTCCATAGCCCAATTTATTTTCGCGAAATTACAAAAAAAACAGTCAGCTTGTGCCTGTTTGTCAAAAATAGATGCCAATGTGATGTTAAATGTTATTATATAACATATTTTTTGGTTATCTTCGCGTCTGGAAACAAATACTTTAAACAAGATATGCGACTGAAACGTTTTCTTTACTCTTTGGCAATGCTTCTGCTGGTGTCGGTGGCAGTGCAGGCACAGACTGTTTACCCCAAACGTGAATTCCGCGGGGCGTGGATACAGGCCGTGAACGGGCAGTTCACCGGAATGAGCGAGAAGGAGATGAAAAGTTACCTTGTGACAATGCTCGACAACTTGCAGAAGGTGAATGTGAATGCTGTCATTTTCCAGGTACGTGTCGAGGGCGATGCCTTGTACGAATCGCGCTACGAGCCCTGGAGTCGTTTTCTCACCGGTGTACAGGGGCGCTCGCCGGGTTGGGACCCGCTTGCCTTTATGGTCGATGAGTGCCACAAACGCAATATGGAGCTGCACGCCTGGATAAACCCTTACCGTGCCCGTACCAAGAGTACGAAAAAGGTTGCTGCCAACCATTTGAGTTCAAAGAAACCGGGCGATTTCATAAGCTATGACGGCCAGCTCTATTTCAACCCGTCACTGCAGAGTAACCGTGAGCATATATGCGGTATTGTACGCGATATCCTCTATCGTTACGATGTCGACGGCCTGCATATCGATGACTATTTCTACCCCTATCCGGCAGCAGGCAAGGAGTTTGCCGATGACAAGTGGTTCAAACAGAGCGGTGCAACCGACAAGGGCGCCTGGAGAAGGGAGAATGTGAACCACCTTATATATCAGTTGTACCGTACAGTGCGTGAGGTGAAGCCTTGGGTAAAGTTCGGTGTGTCGCCTTTCGGTATATACCGCAATGAGAAAAGTTGGGAATTCGGAAGCAAGACAAATGGTCTGCAGTGTTATGATGACCTTTATGCCGATGTTCTCTACTGGATTGAGCAGGGGTGGGTCGACTACTGCATTCCGCAGCTCTATTGGGAGATAGGCCACAAGGCTGCCGATTACGAAGAACTCGTACAGTGGTGGGCAAAGTATGCAGCCGGCCGTCCGTTGTATATCGGTCAGGATGTACAGCGTACAATAAAGGCCAAGGATGCAGCAAGCCCTACCGGTAACCAGCAGGCCGACAAGTACAGGATGCAACGTGAGCAGGAGAATATCCTGGGCTCCTGTTTCTGGGATGCGGCGTCGGCAGCGAACAATGCCGGCGGTTACCGCGATGTGCTTGCCGGCGGTATGTACCGCTATCCGGCACTGATGCCGCTCTATACCTTTATCGACAGCAAGGCTCCTGCAAAGGTTAAGGGTGTAAGGCTTATTGAGGAGGGTGATGACAATGTGCTTGTGTGGTTGCTGAACAAGAAGGCCTACAAGGATGAGATGAATGCTCCGCATCGCTTTGTCGTGTACTGCTTTGAGAAGGGCGAGAAGGTGAAACTCGATAGCCCGAAGAATATTATGGCCATCACATCGAAGCCTTTCTTCAAATTGCC
>CALBKR010000198.1 GCA_937896105.1 uncultured Bacteroidales bacterium | reverse complement strand
TTCTGTCCGGCGTGCTGTGCTGGGCCATCCTGGGCAAGGAAGGCAACTGGCGGAGCTCGTTCAGCTGGATAAAGGAGATTTTTGGTAGAAAGAAGCAGAGCGATACATACGATTTCATCGACAATTACAGGGAGAACCACTACTGCCACAAGGTAAGCGGTTGCTGCTTTATGATTAGGACCGATTTCCTGAAAGAGATAGGTTTCTTCGATGAAAAGGTCTTTTTATATTGCGAAGAGGCTATCCTGTCGCGACAAGTTGAGATAGCCGGAAAGAAGATGTACTATCTTGCGACATCACAGGCAGTACACCGCCACGTCAACAGCGAGAAAGGCGACCCTGTGAAAAGGTTCAGAACTTGGGGTAAATCGCGTTGCTATTATATTGACCGGTACAGCAAGAATCCGTGGCTTGGCAAGCAAATAGCCAAGCTGTCGATGAAAATGTATGTATTGACTTTCGTTTTATACACTAAAATTAGAAAAAACAGATAAACAATATGCTTGATATTTTCCGAGGACACTCGAAACTGACTTTATATGCAACAATCCTTATAATTCTGTATGGTATTTACTATGTACCTATAGATACATTCGGTATGAATGCACCAATAAAGATGGCATTGATGCTATCGTCAATCATCGTGCTATTATTCTACTCATTCAAGGCATCAAAAGCACTTATTTGGGGTATCATATATCTTGTATTCCAATATGCCGTAGCCAGTTTCCATCCGGAATCATTCCGATGGAGCACATATATATACTCCATTCTCCTTGTAACCACATTTGTGAGTTTCTATAACTTGGTATGGATTGAAAAGGTTTTTACCATTGACCATTTTATAAAAATTTGCAAATGGTTTATGATGGCATATTTCGTTGTATGCATAATACAACAAGTTGCGTTGATAGTTGGTATAAGATACTTGCCCATAATAAACCTATGTACAATATTAAATCGCGGACTCGGCTGTCAGTCCCTTGCTGTAGAGCCCAGCCATTTTGCACGCATTATGCTGACATTTTACTATGCATATGTAAAATGCTGTGAATACAAACGCGATGAGGGACCTTTCTCGTTAAGAGAATTATTCAGTGGTGAATATAAATGGGTAACAATCCGTTTTCTATGGATGATGCTGACAATGGGTAGCGGCACAGCATTTATCTGCCTTATTCTTTTTGCATTATACTTTGTTCGCCTGCATAACTGGTACTATATTATTCCTTCACTCATTGTCTGCTATACCTTATTGCAAAATTCGGGTATTGAAGCACTTGACAGAGCAACAAACACCATCGAAGCGACCGCAACTCTTGACAAAGAAACTGTGCAGGAAACTGACGGTTCTGCAGCAGCCCGTATTGCACCACTCTTGAACTCATTTCAAGCCGATTTTACAAAAAAGGAAACCTGGCTTGGATATGGTATTGATTACGGCAAGAACAATGATACATTTATAAAACAGAACGGAACCGTTTTCGATGACTATGGCCTATTGTTCTACATATTATCATTAATGTTTACCTTTAGTTGCTCATATAAGTTTCTATCTATTACAACTGTTTTTATGTTTGCAGGCGTTATCGGCCGTGCAGGAACCAACATACAGTATGCTTGGGAATTGATGATGGTACTTACCTGTGTACGTTATTTCTATGAGAACAGATATAATCCGGAGATATACGAAGAAGATGAAGAAAACGATAAAGATGTTTACATATCTGCAACATAAATATTAATAAAATTAGTATGTACAGGAAATTTATATTTAGGATTAAAGCATTTCTATGTTCTCCCTATTTCCTTTTATTTCTTATATTCGACAAAAAAGGAATCCTCACCAAAGATCTAAGACAATGGGAAGCAGTACTTCCGGTCATTAAACAAAAAAGCACATATCTTGCTTTTATAAGGATGTTTGCAATATACAAGGAATACCGGAACTTATTCTTATATCGTTGTGGTATAACTGGAGACATCATCAAGGCACTGACACCTTGTATGAAAAATCTTTATATTACAACAAACAAGGAGAAACTTGGAGAAGGCCTGGTTCTTCAGCACGCTTTCTCAACCATAATATGGGCTGAGGAAATTGGAAAGAACTGCCAAGTTTGGCAGAATGTAACAATTGGCCGTGCTCGCAACAAGGAAGGGAGACCAACTATTGGTGATAACGTCAGGATATGTACAGGGGCTATTGTTGTCGGAGATATAAAAATAGGCAACAATGTAACAATAGGTGCAGGAACGGTTTTGACAAAAAGTGTACCTGATAATTGTGTGGTGTGTGGAAACCCGGCACGTGTTGTCAAAGAGAATGGAATCCGTGTAAATAAAACATTGTAGATGAAGGCCTTTTGCATATTAAGCACAGCAAGCTTGACTGGTGGAAGCTCAAAATCATTCGTGCAATACTGTCTTGAAATAAATAAAAAGAATGGTATGGAACTTGTCGTATCTGTCCCCTGCAAAGGCCCTGCATATGACACCTTAACCGAGAATAGCATTACAACAGAAATAATCCCTGTACGATTCAACATTTATCCCAAATTGAGTTGGCGTAAATTCCTGATATATCCATTAATTATACTACATAACCACATAGTGAATAAAAGACAAGAAAAACTCCTGTCAAACCGTGTGAAAGTACATAATCCGGATATCATATATACAAACGTAGGAGTTGTCAATATCGGATATAATGTAGCAAAGAAACTGCACATACCACATATATACCATTTACGGGAATACCAGGACCTGGATTTCGGGATGAAAATAATGCCATCCAGACTATCATATATTAAATGTTTACAGAAATCACATAATATTTGCATTACAAAAGGAATACAAAAACATTTCAAGTTAAATGACGACAATTCAGTCGTTATATATAACGGAATCGAAAATCTGCCTCAAAAGAAAAAAGATTACATCCGGAAAAAATATTTCCTTTTTGTCGGGAGACTTTCTGAAGCAAAAGGGACACACTTGATTTTAAAAGCGTTTAAATCCTTCTGTAAAAGGAATGATGATTATAGGCTCTTTTTGGCTGGAGAGCCCAACACCACCGAATACAAACAGGAACTGGTAGATTTCTGCAAGGAGTCTAACATAGAATCACGAGTAGAATTTCTTGGAGCAAGGAACGATATCGACCATCTTATGCAAAATGCTTATGCAGTTATCGTTGCCTCGGAATTCGAAGCATTTGGCCGTGTAACACCTGAAGCAATGTATAATGAGTGCCTTGTTCTCGGACGCAACACAAGCGGAACAAAAGAACAATTTGACAATGGAGTTGAATTGACTGGAGAAGAAATAGGTATTAGATTCTATGACGGATGTGATTTGACAAAAAAAATGCTATATGCAATAAGCCTCTCCCCAACTGAGTATAAGCAGATTACTGAACGGGCAAGATACACCGTTGAGAAACTATACACGACAAAAGGTTGTGCAAATGCAATATATGAGTATTTCAACAACGTGATAGAAGAAAACAAAAAAGAGAATGCATAAACTCACCCTTGCCATCTGCCTTTATAATGCAGAGAAATATATAAAGGAAACTCTTGAAAGTGTTTTAGCACAGACAATGCAGGATTTTCATCTGCTCATTGTCAACGACTGCAGTACCGACGGCAGCATTGCAGCTGTCGAGGAGTTTTTTGCACAACATCCACGACAATATGAGATAGTCACACTCAAAGAGAATAAAGGCATTGGATATGCCCGCCATTATGCAGAACGCAAGGCTGAGACCAAATATATGATGTTTCTTGATGCTGATGATATACTCTACCCCACAGCCATTGAGAAAATGTACAAGAAGATAACAAGCGACAAGGACCTTATGGCTGTGGGATGCTATCTTGAATATGTAAACGAAAAAGGTAAGAAAATAGGCGGGGGGATATTTCTTGGAGAGACCTCAAAAGCGAGATTCTACGAGAAAGCTGCAAACAAAAAGCTCATCTTTATGCAGCCTACCGCAATATATGACAGAGAAACTGCTTTGTCTGTCGGTGGATATGTCACCAACGGCTACCCGGAAGGAACACCTCGTTATCAGGACTACTGTGAAGACCTCGATCTTTGGACACGAATGAGTGACCTGTACAAGGATGGTAAAGCCATAATTGTAATACCGGAAATACTATGTAAATACCGCAAAATCGGCAACGGACTATCGTCCAATTCATTCAATATGATAATAAAGATGCGCTACACAAAGCGTAACCTGTTGTTACGCCGTGATGGCAAGCCTGATATGTCGTTCATCGAGTTCTACAACTCATTGAGCAGAAAAGAGATGCGCGCACTTAAGCGCGATGCCAAGGCCGCTGATTCTCTGCGTAACGGTGTATTCTACCTTAAACGCAAGAATATATTTAAAGGCCCCTGGGAGATAATGAAATCAATATATTACCGTCCCGGGTACATCCTTGACAAACTGAAGCATAACTTCTTCAAGAAATAGACCTCACCTAAAGAGAGAAAGCTGTTTAAAAAGAATTCATTTAAGACAGAAGAACAAAAGGCATTGCTGCTATATGAATATTGAGGAACTTATAAAACATACAAACTTGCTTTTATACAGGCCTGGAAATATCAAGTAATTACTTATATAAATCAACATGAAAGAAAAAAACGATTTGCCAACAAATAATAATGTGAGTCAAGCCTTTATAACCGATATATGCTCTATCATTGACAATGGACGAAGAACAGCTTATGAATCGGTAGGAAACATTATGATACAGACTTATTGGAATGTTGGCAAAAGAATTGTTGAAGAGGAACAAAAAGGCAATGAACGTGCTGAGTATGGCAAACGCATAATTGAGCAATTATCAAACGAATTGACACACCGGTATGGCAAGGGATTCAGCAAGAGGTACCTTGCATATTTCCGCAAGTTCTATTTAACAATCAGTGATATGGAGATTTTGCAAACACGTTTGCAAAATCTTACATGGTCACACATTCTTACTGCATTGAGAGCTGATTCAGAGACAAGTATACGCTGGTATTTAAATATGGCATCACAAGAAATGTGGAATGTACGAACATTAAGCCGAAATATTAGTACCCAATACTTTGAAAGACATTTTGAACAGCCGAATTTAGATATGAGGGAAGAAAACCCGAATAAGTTTGAACTACTGAAAAATCCTATTATTACCGAGTTCTTGGGTCTGAAACAAGATATCTCATTCTCAGAGCAAGAGTTAGAAACAGCAATTATCAATCATCTTCAAGATTTTATTATGGAGATGGGTAGAGGATTTGCATTTATGGGACGACAACAATTGGTGCGAACAGACACACAAGACTATTTTATTGACTTGGTCTTCTACAATGTAATCTTAAAATGCTATGTACTTATTGATTTAAAAGTTGGAGTTATAACTCATCAAGATGTGGGGCAGATGGATATGTATGTAAGGATGTACGATGAATTAAAGCGTACAGAAGGTGATAATCCGACTATTGGTATCGTACTATGCTCTGAGACAAGTAAGGATATTGCCCGCTATTCAATACTTAAAGGGAACGAGCAGTTATTTGCGGCGAAATACCTACCGTTGTTACCTTCAGAAGAAGATTTGAAGCGCGAAATAGAAAAGCAAAAAGAAATCTTCAACTTGCAGCATAATATAGAAAAGGAATAAAAAAATAACAATGCCTATTAATACAATTGAACATATAAAACAGATAATAGAATTCCTTAACGCGAATGCCGATTATGCCGTGTTGCGCAACTTTGAGGGGTTGCCCGACAGGAACAACAGCCGCGACATCGACATTATAATCACCCGCAAGAGCTACAAACGGATGAAGAGAGACCTTGTGGAGCTTATCGACAGCAGTGGCTGGAAAATCATAACATACCTCAACAGTGACCGCCTGATAAGCTATGTATGCGCCACTACCACCGAAGAGAAGACAGAGATAGTACAATGGGATTTCTTCTTCGACACATCGGTATGGGGCGTGCAGCTTATGAGCGCCGAAGAGTTCCTTGAGCACAAGCAGTTCAATGGTTTTCTATACTACGTTGGCATTGAGTGCCAGTTCCTCGACAAGATACTCTACAACAGTGCCGTTGGCAGCAAATACCCCGAGAAATACAGAGCAACAAGGGAAGCAGCAGAGAACAGCGATATTGTAAAAAGAAAGATAAAGAGAGTCTTCAGTTGCGGGAGCGTAGAAGAATGTGAAAGCAAACGCGGCAAGAAACTCTTTTTCAAGGCTCTCTGGAACAATCTCAAGCGCAGACCATTAGGGGTTATTGCCGGGATATG
>CALBKR010000197.1 GCA_937896105.1 uncultured Bacteroidales bacterium | reverse complement strand
AGAGCCGATGCACCGCCGAGAGCCTGCCAGGTGCGGCCGAAATCATCGGAATAGATTACACGGTTTCCGTTAGGACGCGCACACATAGCTGCATAGAGACGATAATATTTATCCTTCTTTACAATGCGGCTCTGGAATATTTTACCGCCACCCACAAAAGCAGCCTGAATGGGGTTGCCTGCATCGAAGAGGCTGTACACCTGCTCGGTTACATTTACCGGAGCCTCCCAAGTATCACCGTTGTCCTTGCTGTGGATTGTTGCAATGAGGTTAGGGTTCTGGCGTGTGGTGTTGCCGTTGCCGTAAACCGTACAGCCTGCAACAGCAATGATAAGTACCTCATCACTTGTGCGGTCGGCAACTATTGCCGGGTCGCCGAATGCAGTATCGAAATAGTTCTCTGTTGCAGAAGTCTTGCCTGTTCCCACTGCAACCTCTATCATATCGCTCCATGTCTCGCCGTGGTTGTCGCTTGTACGGCAAACGACATCCACCTGACCATAGCCAGGGTCGGTACCGCACACAAGACGTGCCGCAGCTGTTATCAGACGGCCATTGCTTGCAGTAGTGATGCCTGGGATGCGGTAAGGAGGAACAACACCGTCGCCCTTGCTGGTGTTGAAGAGGTCTTGCTTCACCGGAGCTGCTGCAACCTTTATATTTGTAACCTTGATTGTATTGCCCTCAACTGCAACATCGGCACTATTGAGAACGTTGCCAACCATCGCAACCGATATTTTATCGCTTGTGACGGTATTCGCGGTAATGAAGAAACCGCCATCAAAAGCCTTCTCGCCTGTTGTGTCGTATGTCACATAGACATCGGCATTGCCTTCAACAACAACATCATACACATTCATACCGTCCATATCGACAGGCTCAAAACGCCACTGGTTATCATCGGCACCGGCACCGCCTTGAGCCCAAGTAGTGATGTAATCGGCACCGCCTACCTTGAAGTTTGCACCTCCGTTGGTACAGTTAAGCGCCTCGGTGAAATAGTAGTAACGGTACTCGCCTACATCCTTAGTTGAGCCCACAGTGAGTTCTGTATATGAACCGACAATTGAACCTCCATAGGAAGCTCCTGCGACAATGGGGTTACCGTCACCGTTAACAATACCGAGTTTGTTGTTATCCTTTACCTCAATGTGCCATATACCATTGTTTGTATTCACCATAGAGTTCGACTGCAAAGTAAACTTAAGGCTATTGCCACTGTGGAAAGCATTGTTGTACAGGTGCTCGGCACGTGCTGTAGACTTGCTCACCAGGTGATAGTAACCAGTAGTCACATCCTTGGCCACCGGTACTTCAACCTCCTTGCCGTTAAGGAAATCCTCGAGGTCATTGACAATTGCCGCACACTCCTCACCTGCTACAGAGCCCGTGAAGCGACCCAGAAGCGCGTTGAGTGTCGCAAGTTTCTCGCTGTCATTCTTGTACTCCTCGCGCAGGATATGTATCTTCTCAAACTGGTGAATACCCTCGATAAGACGCTCGAAACGCACGCTTGAGCGGTTGCCCGGATAGTAGCAGTATGTGTCACCCGAGCCGAACTTGCGGAAACGGCTGTCGGTGAGCGGATGCTCGTCCCAGTTTATCCACGACCAGTGCAGGTAACCGTCAAGGTTCATCTGCGCCGCATAAATTGGAAGGTATGCAGCCTCGGCAGGATATGAGTTTGTGTAGATATTCGGTTCGCTGTTAGCGCAGCTTGTATAGTAGGTTGTAATCCAGCCCTTTTCCTTGCGGCTTGCGAGCTGTTCGGCAGTGAACTGATGTTCTTGACCAAGCTGTGCGCAGAGGTCGCGGTATGTGCCGCAGAGCGAACTGTGGTAGTTGCCGGCAAGAGCGCAGTTAAAGCCGAGGCCATTGGCAATAGCATATGCATTGTTAAGGTCGCTCTCGGCACGCTCGTCCATTGCGATGTTAGTCTTCTCAAACCAGCCCTTCTCCTGCAAGTGAGCCTTGAATGCTGTGAGGAAACTTGTCCACAGATTCCTGTAATCGGAAGAACTTGTATTGGTTGTGATATTCTTGTAACTGCCTGTAGCCTCATCGTAGTAGCGGAAGCTCATATCCCAAGGTACCATACTGAAGCAGTTTATTTGCTTGTCGATGCCATACTCGGCGCAAAGCTCCACATATTTGTCGAATACCGTGTAGTCATACTCCCAAGAGCCGTTGGATTTCTTTGTAGTCTGCACCATCGGGTCGAATAGGTCGTGTGTCTGTTCACCCCACGGCTCGTAGAAAAGGATTGCTGTAACACTGCGCTGACCGGCACGGCCAAGAGCTGCAAGATAGGGGCGTAAAGCCTCAAAGTGCTCATCGCTCCAACGCTCGACCTGGTAGTAACGGCTTACCGAATAGGGCTGTTGCCACAAGTCGAGGTGGAATCTCTGGTTTGCCACAGTGGGCAATGAACGGCTGTTCACATTCACAGTCAAGGGGAGAGTCTTCACAACCTCGCCATTCTCGTCCACGACCTCAAGGGCAGTTGTGTATTCACCGGCCTCTATGTAGCGTGGAACCTCTATCGTACACCACACAGGGCGTGTCTCCATTGCAGGGACAGCGTGAGGCTTGTCCTGGTCAATGACATCGGCAACAAGCCACTGCGGCAGTGTCATCGGGTGGTTGCCGCAAGATACATAATCGTCGGTAATCACATAGTTCACAAAACGCGCATCGCCACCATTGATGCCTGTTGCGGCTCCGTTCTTCTTCCACTCGGTCATACGTACCGTCATCATCCCCTGGTCGCTCTTGCTGTAGAGAACAGCCTGGATGTTGGCACGTTCGCCCTTCCAGGCATAGATTTCGGCTGAATTCTTCTGCACCACCTCGGGTACCTCGTGCAGTTTGTAGTGCACATCACGCGAAGCCCAGGTGGCATTAAGGCCATCGGCAATAGCACCCCATGCGGTGGCATCGGGAGTTGTTCCCACGCGTGGCTCGTTATAGTCATCGATGGGATATGTCACCGCCACATCACCGGTCTCGCCGCTCACCTTGAGCATAACATCGATTATTGAGCCGCCGTCGCTTATGAAGTTAGCGTATGAACCTGTGGGGTCAATGCTGTTCCACTGCACTGCATAACGCATACGGAACAGAGCGCCATCCTCGACATCAGTTGGCACGATGAATGAGCCCGGAGCAAGAACATCACCGCTCGACTGGTAGATACCGGCACTGTTCCAGCCAGTATCGCCGTTGGTATTCTTGCTATAGAGCGACCAGCACATAAGTTCGTTGCCCTCGCCCTTTGTGTACGGGCCATCGCCCTGCAGGTTTACATCGAACTGCTTGTTGTTGTTCCAGTCGACATATACATAGCCGTGCATCCAGCTTCCGTTTATGGTAATGAGCGGCGTAACCGTCTCGCCACGCTTTACCTCAAAGACATTGGCAGTCTTGTCGAAATAGGCAGCACAACGCGGTGCCGAAGCAATGTTGTTCACCAGCTGCTGCGCACTGTGTGTGCCCACGATACCTACCGCAATTGGATAGTGTGTCGCGTGGGTCACGTTCTCGTTCGAGCCGTGGACTACATAGTAGTCGCTCTGAGCATAAGCACCGGCGCTGATGAACATTGCCGACAATGCCGAAAGAAGAATGGATTTAAGTTTCATAATTATAGTTATTGGATTAATTAATCAATTACTAAAGCCGCACAAAAAGGCTAATATATATATTTTTTGTAAAAATATTAATATTATTTTATATAGCAATGGACTAAAGCACTTTTATTGGGCTAATGGAAAAAGAAAAAGGAGCAGGCGCCTTATGTGCCTGCTCCCGAAACCTAAATTTTATGAAACAAATGAAATTGTTTTTTACTTCCAGAGATTTCCCCAAGTACCGCGGTGGCCGCCATCGAGCTGTGCACCGGGGGTTGAGGTATCTACTGTCTTATCTTTATTCACTCCAATGGAAGCAGCAAGCATCTGCTCTGCCTCTACGTTTACCTCTACCATAAGAGGTGATACATAAGTCTTCTTCATATTATTGTATAATTTTTTAATCATTCAACTGTCATTCTGAACCTTTAGGTGAAGAATCTCTGAATATTGTTTGTTAGATCCTTCCTATCGTCAGGATGACAAAGCATTTATCACTTTACCAAGACCTTGACAACGCTTGCTTCTCGCAACCCACACGGCGCGAACTGCGTCCGCGCTACGCGTGACCTATTGCTGCAAGCGTTATCGAAGTTTTGGTGATATTATTTCACCAAAACTTTCTTGCCACCTACAATGTAAATGCCCGGCTCAGTAATCTCCTCAACACGGCGACCTGTAAGGTCGTAGATAACTGTACTCTGTACTCTGTTCTCTGTTATCTCGTCAATGCCCGTTGTGCCCTCACCGAAACGGAAGCTGTAAGAAGCAGTTTCAGCACTACCGGCAACATACAGGTATGCCTTGTGGCTGTTGTACTGGAAACGGCTCTCATTGAACTCGTCCTTGTAGAAACCGACTACACCTTCAACCTGTGCAAGTGCATAGTATGTACCGGCCTCGGTGTAATATGTTGCAGGTGCGCTACCGCGAAGGTCACTTGCTGCGGTTGCATCTGTTGTTGTGACAACAAAATCGTATGTACCGGCTGCTGGAGTAATTTCATTGTCAACAACCTCGCCTGCGAGTACAACACCTGTATTGGCAGGAATAATACCGCCTTCGATCTTGTTCAATGTAGCCCACTGGCCGTTGAGTGTAACAGTATAAGCTACAACACCATCAGCCACCTTAAGCGCTACGGGAGCATAAAGTGTTGCAAAACCGGCTTCAGAAATTGTTACAGGGAGAGACATAACATTCTCCAATATCATATCGTGGTTAGAGTGACCTCCTTCTGAACCACAGTGGTCGCCAAAATAGTTGCTACCTGAAGTGTTGAAGTGCAAGTAACTTGTACAAGCTACAGTGTATTTGCCATTGCCACGTGGTGAAGCTGCAATAGTTACATTACCACCTTCAACACCAACACCCTGAAGACCGCGTGTATTACCATCCTCCTTGATATACTTTCCGGCTGTGTAAGAAAGTAGTTTGCCGCCTCCATAGTACCATACAGACTCAGCACCTGTAGCTGTTGTAAACGCACAACCCTTTACACTTGACGCAACACCCTGCAGATAATATTCTGTACCGGTATTGTCGTAAGATATACGGTAATAACCGTTAGGGACAATGCACCTTGACACCTGGAATGTTGAACCTGCATCAGCTCCGCCAGTCCAATAAGCAAGTTTATTGTTACGGTTATTCATACGGTTGTTGGCAAAACCTTTCTGTGCAAGGAAGAAGCCGTTTGTGCCGTGAGAGCTTGCTGTGGCAATCCACAATTCGTTGTTTCCATCGGCAACAGGAAGCGCTGTCATTACCGGATATGTACCGCCACCATTTGTTCCTGCCATAGTTGTCGATGAAGAGAGCACCATGTCTGCACCGGCAGCGTAGTTGTAGATTCTGTAACCGTCAAATGGATTTCCTACAAAAGCCCACGCATATTTAGCCTCGGCTGCAGGCTTTGTAGCTACTGTCAGAGGTATATTAGCCTGATCAGCCTCGTGATAAAGGTATTTCACAGTGGTGTGGATTGTCATATAATACCAATGTGTGATATTTTCATAGCTGTCTGCTGCAATAAATGGCAGATTTTCTTCCAACTCGATTGTATAAGTCTGACCTTCGTCGCTTGCCTCTACTGTACCTTCGGGCTTGGTAGCAGTAATTCCATAAGGAAATTCTACCATAACAGCAGGAAATACTTCTCCAACTGTCGCGCTTGCAACATAGGTGTATTCCTCTTTAACAACACCGTTGTATGTAAACTTGTATGTAATATCTATTGTCTGTCCAACAGTAGCTTCCTCTATCTTGAACACATTGCTAAATGTATCGCTCCAACCTTCATTAGCGCTATATGCATCAAATACACCAGTTTTCATAATAATAAGTGTACCCTGTTCATTCCTATCGCCTCTCTGAGTTGCAATATAATAGCCACCGGAGTAGTTTGTTGAAGCATTCAAAGCCCAGTCGCAATAGGTTGCATTGTACGAAGCCATTGTGCCATCGCCGCCATCATGACCGCCATTGCCACCGTTTCTCCAAATCATATAAACACCGGCTCTCTCATTAAAGAATGTGTATTTGCCGTTATCGAGCAACTCGATGGATACTGCATCGTCGAAGTCCTTTGAATCAGCTCCGTCTATAGTGAATATGGGCTTGTTTCTAAGGTCTTTTCTGCCTGCAATATATCCGCCTGTAGGGGCAATACCGCCACCAGGATTTTTAATAAG
>CALBKR010000196.1 GCA_937896105.1 uncultured Bacteroidales bacterium | reverse complement strand
CCTCGAATTGGGAGTATAGTACTGGGCAAAGGTAATTGCTTGATATACAGAGTGGGGAGCAGATGGACAGACTCTCGTTTTCCGCTCTTTGGTTAAGACAGCAGATTGCTGTCTTTTTTCTTTAATAACAGGTAACTGTTTCCAAGAAATGTCGTCATTTAATTCACTTATCTTCTCCTAAAGAACATTGTCAGTGACTTTATGAAATTGGTGTTGAATATGTGGTCTTTGGGTGTGGTGTACTGTATGACATCGGAGCAGTCGGCTTGTAGTCCCAATTCTGCTGCTTGGGCGAGGAATGCTTCTACATATATCCTGCTTGGGAAATTCTGCAGGAAATCAACGCTGAATGTCTCTCCCACCGACATCATCTGCAGGCTGATGCCTCGTGTGCCGCTGCTGTAAGCGTGCATGATCTCGATATATTTCTCTGCATCCCCCATATCGGCTCTGCCTGTGTAGCTGCAAATGAATGAATTGATTGGGCGCGAAATGAACCCGCTTACGGTCTCCTGTTTCTTCTCATAGCTGCCGAGTGAGTCGAGCATATCGGACATCTTCTTCATTATGCTTGCGCTGCAACGTGCCGAGTCTGTCTCCTTTTGCTTGGCTATGAGCGCACGGAAATGTGAACCGAGTTCGCCCAGTTCCATCATCTCTTCGGCTCTCCCGTAAGGCAGGTATATCGAACTGACACAGTTGCGGAATGTGTTTGGGACGCCGATACTATCTCGCCAGTCGCAACTCATATTGCAGAGTATCTGTTCGCAGGCATCGGGGTTTACGGCTTTAACGCCCTTTTGCATCAATATAGCTACAAGTATAGCAGGTGTGCAGTTGTTTGCCTTGCATACACTCATCAAGTCGTGCACGTTGAAAATAAGTTCATATCGCCAGCTCTCTCCACCAGCTTCGGTGCCCTTCTGCACCTCGGGGATTGGGAAGGCGCTCCTGTCGGCCTGGTAGACCTTGCTTTTGTCGAATGTGAGGTTTCCGTCGTTTACAGGGTCGGCAGTCTCGCCTTTGAGAAATCCTTCGCCATAAAGCATTACGCCCGGGATGCGTATGTTGTTGTAGCTGTATCTTAAATTCAGATAGTAGAACATCAATGTCTTGATGAACTTCATTATTCCCCTGCCGTCACACATTGCGTGATGGAAGGATATATAAATGGTGCTCTTGAAGAATGTGATGTCTACAAGGTTTCTGTTTGTTGTGCTGCCGCCCAATGGCCTGAGCCGTTTGGCACGTGCCGGTGGCGGGCTGAAAATGTTTTCGCACAGGTATACGTTGCCGTCTTCGACCTTGAAGCGGCTTTTGAAATAGGGGTAGCGTCTGTATGCCATCTTGGCTGCTCTTGTAAGGCAAGCCTGGTGTACGTTCGCTTTCATCCTTATTTCGAATACCTGGCTCTCTGTGCCGCCTTTGCGATAGAGAAATGTCTCTCCTGCGCGTATCTTCATCTTGAATCTTCTGCTCATATATCTTTTTGTTGGGGTTGTACAAAGATAGTTGCTTGTCTGCAAATCATTTTGGTCATGTTCCCCTGTAAATTGGTCGGTATTGCCGTTTGCGCATAAAAAATGATTGCCATATAATTTCTTTTGCAGATAATTCGTAACTTTGGGAGGTTATGTGTGATATTCGGGAAATGGTTATGCGTTCTGCCGATATAACTCCTTTTCAGCGTAGGGTGTATTTGGCTTTGCTTGATGTGCCGGCCGGTGAGACAATTACCTATGGCGAGCTGGCTGCACGTATCGGGTGCCGCAGTGCTCAGGCTGTGGGGCAAGCGCTTAAACGTAACCCATTTGCTCCCGATGTCCCTTGCCACAGGGTAGTGGCGGCCGACGGTTCATTGGGCGGTTACAATGGCAAACGCGATGGTGAGCAGCTGGAGCGCAAACGCCGGCTGCTTGAAATGGAAAAAAGGAAACTGTGATGACGATTGTAGAAATGTTGCAGTATATGCCGCGTGTCGGGTATTCGGCATTGGCTGTAACTGAATAAAATGCACCGGCCTGCAACAATTCTACCGCATTTTTCTGTTTAGAAGATGAAACAAATATATAATTATTATGAGAAAGAATTTTGGAAAGAAAAGTTGGCTCTATCCTATGCCGGTACTCATTATAGCGGCATACGATGAGGGTGGTGCGCCTAACGTGATGAATGCTGCCTGGGGCGGTATATTTACCGATGACCATATCGGCATCTGCCTCTCCGAGGGACACAAGACCACGAAAAATATCCGTGCTACAGGGGCTTTTACCGTGAGTATGGCAACCGCAGGGCAGCTCACCGCGTGCGATTATGTAGGCATTGTTTCGGGCAACAAGGAGCCCGATAAATTTGCCAAGGCTGGTTTTACAGCCGAGCGCTCCGAGTTTGTAAATGCACCTGTGATAAAGGAGCTTCCGATGACGCTTGAGTGCGAGCTTGTGTCGTATGAAGAGGAGAGTAACCATCTAGTGGGTCGCATAGTGAATGTGAGTGCCGACGAGAGTATCCTCACCGATGGAAAGATTGATGTGGCAAAGCTGCGTCCGGTTACATACGACCCTGTCAACAATAAATACATAGAACTTGGTGCAAAGGTGGGTAATGCCTTCTCCGATGGTAAGAAATTGAAATAGTGATGATAGAGCACCTTCTGCAACCGCTTGTGTGTGAGCGTTTCCGCGCTGATGCACGTTACCGCGAAGGGCATCTGCGCGTGGTTAACGCACTGCCGTCGAGGCGTGTGCTGGGGCTTCATTCGCCCGAGATAAAACAGGTGTCAAAGCAACTGTCGCGTGAGGGCGGTGAGGCGGTAATGCCCTGTGGGGCGCGCCGGGTCTGCACTTGTGGAGCGGATGTCATACGTGCCTTTGAAGCGGTTCCGGGCAAGAGCCTCTGCTATGAAGAGACGGTTGTTTGGGGCTATCTTATAAACCTGGAGAGCTGTTCGCTCGACGAGCGTTTGGCGATGCTTGCCCGTTATATCCCTGTTATGGACAACTGGGCGGTATGCGACTCCTATTGTGCTCACGCCAAATGGATGGCGCGTGCCGATAAACAGTCGCTTTGGGAGTTCCTGCAACGGTGGTTCAGCTCCGAGCGTGAGTTCGAGGTACGTTTTGCTGTGGTTGCGGCGATGTGCTATTTTCTCGATGAGGAGTGGATTGTGCCGCTGTTCGGCTGCATCGACAGTTTCGATTTTTCCAAGATAAAATCAGAGTACAGAACTGTAAAAGGTAAACCTAAAGTTGTGCAGGAGGGTAGTGTGCAGGGTGCTGAACCTTATTACGTGCGTATGGGTGTTGCGTGGCTGTTGGCTACGGCACTTGCAAAATTTCCCTATGAGACACGGGTTTTTGTGCGTTCATCGCATTTGCCGGCCGATGTGGTGAGGCTCTATGTGCGCAAGGCACGTGAGTCTTTCCGTACACGTGATGTAAATCCATTATAGAATAACAATACCGGCTATCGCCGGTATTGTTATTCTATAAATTCTCGCAATTAAGTAGCCATACATTGCTGTTGGTGTCTGATGTCATTATCCAACCGTTTTGTGGGGCGAGGCTGCAACAGGTAGCCTGTGGACCGTCGGGCATTGCCGCACGTTTGAACTGCTGTGTAAAGAAACGACGCACAAATGTCGTGAGCCACTTCTTTATTGTTTCGTTGTCGTATCGTTCCTCAAAGGCGTTGGCGGCCATCAGGTATATCTTCTCGGGTGCAAAACCATAGAGCACGAAATGGTATATGAAGAAATCGTGTAGCTCGTATGGCCCTACAAGGTCTTCGGTCTTTTGCTTGATGTTGCCTTCGTTGTCGGCCGGTGTCAGCTCGGGCGAGATAGGTGTGTCGACAATGTCAAAAAGTGTTGCCTTTACCTTCTCGTCGGTAGTGTTTGCAGCAGCCTGGCGCACCATATGCTGCATAAGTGTTTTGGGAACCGATGCGTTCACGCCGTACATACTCATCTGGTCGCCGTTGTATGTTGCCCAACCGAGTGCAAGCTCCGACAAGTCGCCTGTACCTATTACTATACCGCCCTCCTGGTTGGCAATGTCCATAAGTATCTGTGTGCGTTCACGCGCCTGCGCATTCTCGTATGTCACATCGTGGTTGTCTATATTGTGGCCGATATCCTTGAAATGCTGCCTGCAAGCATCCTTTATGGATATCTCGCGTATGGTTGTGCCGAGCGCCTGCATAAGCGTGAGGGCGTTGTTGTATGTGCGTCCGCTGGTGCCGAATCCCGGCATTGTGACAGCTGTTATTGAGCTGTGTGGCAAACCGGTTATGTCGCAGGCCTTGGCGGTTACAAGCAGTGCGAGGGTTGAGTCGAGACCGCCCGAAATACCTATCACACAACTCTTTGCTTGGGTGTGGACAAGACGCTTTGCAAGTGCTGTTGCCTGTATGTCGAAAACCTCGTTGCAATACTCCTCGAGGGTGTAGTCCTGTGGTATGAACGGTTGCGCAGGGAAGCGGCGTGTCAGTATGCAACATTGGCTCACTTCCTGTGGAATCTGTATCTCTTTTATCTCTGTGGAGTGCGTAAAACTGTCGTTGCCTTTGCGTAGCTTTGTTGCCTTTTCGCAGTCTATTTCGCTTGTTATGCTTTGCGCTGTGGTCACGAAACGGTTGCTCTCGGCAATAATTTCTCCACACTCGGCGATGGCGCAGTAGCCAGGGTAGGTGCCCGTGCCTGTCGATTCACCCCAACCGTTGCTTGCGTATATGTATCCGCAACTGTATCTTGAACTTTGCTCTGTGATTCTGTTCCTGAGTGCTTTGTGTGTGCCTGCTACGGCTTGTCCTGTTGCCGGGTTAAGTATTATCTGAGCACCGGCTGCGACAAGCCTTGTGCCCGGTGCATCGGGCATCGCTGCGTCATTGCCAACCTCTATTCCAAAAGTGTATGTGGCTGTCCTGAACACACCCTCCTTGATGAAAGGTACCTGCTTGCCGGCAATGGTCGCGCAACTTCCGTCTGGAATTCTCCCGGCACTTGTGAACCAGCGGTTCTCCCCGTTACGGCTATCGGGGTAGTGTTTTGGGATAATCCCGATTATATTCCCCTTATGGACTACAATGGCGCAGTTATAGAGTGAGTTGCGGCTTTCAACCGGTGCGCCGAATACCACAATGGTGTCGTAGCCGGCAGTGCTCTCCACAATTTGTGCAATGGCGTTGTTGCAGGCCTGTATGAAATGCGGTTGTGTAAAGAGGTCGCCGCAACTGCACGATGTCAGGCATAGCTCGGGTAACAATAGCAGTTCCGCTTCTTTGTTGGCCGATACAATCTCTATTATGTTCTGTGCGTTGCCGTAGCAGTCGGCAACGGATATTGCCGGTGATGCTGCAACTGCTTTTACAAATCCGTATCTCATATATCTTTTGTTTAATCCTTATTATATATAAGGTGTTAGAAACATCTTCTTAATCCAGTTGCAAAAATATGTATTTATTCCAATTGTTGCAATGCTATCGTGTTTTTATTGGTGATATTGACCGGTGAAACACAAAAAAACGATTACCAGTGCAGGTAATCGTTTTTTATGTGTTTTAATAGATATCCTCCGGTTTTCCGGGGTCGTTGAGAATGCCTGTAGGAACAATCTCAAGATAGTCCTGGTTGAATTCGTTTGGCTTATCCTCGGTACCTCCTTCGGTTACATCCTTGAAGCGCAACCAGTAGTCTTTGTTTGGCTCAAGGGTATATGTTCCGATTACTCTGCGGAATGCTCTTTTTGCGTGGCGCATACTCAAAACCGGTCCTTTTACATCGTATGCTCCAAGGTAGATGCTTGCCGGTGCTTTCATAAAGCCACGGTTACGCATTGCCTTGTCGTTCTTTCGGTTGGTATCCTCGTCTTCGCTCTCCTCGAACCAGCCCATAAAGTCAAGGTTGCTGTCGCGCATATCCAAAGGAATTCCACAAATCTTGTCGGCGAAATAGAACTGTGCCACGCCACGTGCATCGGAACACGAAAAGCCGAAACGGATTTCGTATGTGCCTGCTGGCACGTGTGGAATGCGGTATTCAAAATCGTATTTGCCTGTTACAAGCATCTCATCGCCCTGATAGTTGGCATAACCACCGTCGTGCATTGCATTGTGTGGGCGCAGATAATAGATATGTGTATCGTCGTTTCTTACTCTCAGGCGTGAGCAGTAACCCTTTGGGGGGATATATGTCAATGTGTATGTTGCATCTTCGGGCATCCAACGAACATCGTTGTTGGTAAGTTCGGGGAAGAGTGAGAATACATCCCAACGCATACGCTCATTGAAGATGTTACCGGCCATTTCAGTTTCGTCATATACAAGTATCTTGTCTATTGTATATATCATACCGTTTATCGCCTGCTGTTTGAAATTTTCAAGACCCGGGCGGTTTGCTGTGGTGGTTGCATCTTCCACCACTACATTAATGTGCTTTCGCATCAATGGATTTACATTGCGTGTACCCATATCTTGAGCATAGTTGATGACAATCTGGTCCATAAGCAGGCCTGCTTCGCCACCATATTTAGTGTACTCGGTGGTGTTGTTAGAGAAGGGCTTGGTAACCTTTACCATTGTGAAAGGCAATGCTGTTTCAAAGTAATCGTAGCGGTCGTAGCTTGTGGGCATATTCTCTTCGGAGTCGAACTTGTTCTTGTCAACCTCGCCTTCAGTTATAGTCTGGTACCCCTCCATAAGGAAACCGCCGGGACCTTTGCCGGATCTGTAGAGCAGCTTGCGGTCGAGAATATGGTATGCAATGAATTTATAAAGAGGGTTCAAAGGGTCGGTGTATTTTCCTTTGTAAGATATGGCCTCACCTTTGTCATTGATATAACCGAAGTCAGTTTCTCCAGTACCATCATCTTTTTTAATATATCCGCCTTTCTTTACATCTATATAATAGTTTGCAGCAAACCACTCGAGGTCCTCAATAGACTGGATTGAAATATTCAAAGAGTTGTTGTCGGGGTCGGCAAGCAGTTCGTCGGTCTCTACAAGCAGCGTGAATCCCTGATTATAAACCTCGGGACAGGGTGGCTGCTGATTGTTCTGTGTCTTGAAGGGAGGAACCGATATGCTGTACGGGTCGTAATCGGGGTTCAGCTCATATGTTGTCAGGTACTCGTCGAAACCGGTTGCAACCAGCGCATCGCTGAACAATGTAAATGCCGGCTGTGAGGCAAGCAATGTTGATGTCGGTTCATCTGATGGTGCAAGTGCTCCTTTAATACAGTGTACATAGCCGTTCTCGGTCTCGATGTTCTGTTCGAGGATTTCGACTCCGTCAACCTTTGCTACTGGATAGCCGAGAGAGTCTTCGCCCCAGCTCAAGATGACACTGCGGCGGTTCATTGTCTTCTTTGGGAAAGCACCGTCTCCAACCTCGATTGTAGATAGTTTGTCCTCAAGGATGTGGTTCTTTGCAATGACAGCAGCCATACTGTCGCTTAACTCTTCGAGATAGGGTGATGTTATACCGGTATTTACGATTTTTATGGACGGGTCAAGCTTGTTCTGCTCAACACTCTCCATATATTCGTTATATTTCTCGTTGATGTAGTTCTCTATAGCTTCGTTTGTCGGTGCAAAGCAGGTATACTTGCCGTATGTGGACAGTGTTGTCAACATACTGCCGGCTTTTTTGCCAATCTTGGCTTGCTCAAGAATTTTACAGAAATTGCGGTACTTGTCGTTGTTCTTCAAGTGGTCGGCAATGAGTTCTCCTGTGAAGGTGAAACGGCTGCTCTCTTCAATCTCGTCTCTGCAGCCTGTGAATGTGCTGCCGGCAAAGAGTGTCAAGGCTCCCAATGCCCAAACCTTCATCTTGGTTCCAAAGGATTTCTTCATATCGGTTTGTATTTAAGTAGTTTTTATTTTTCTTTTCCTTTGCTAATTTATATTAACCCCCAAATTTATATCTTTATTTTATAATGGCAAAATAAAATCATTCCTTTTTTATTTTTGACGAAATTTTAACCTTTCTCCTCTCCCTTACTCTGTTTTTTCGCTCTCATTATGCCGCCTCTTTGCGATTTTACAAAATTTAACACGATTAAGTGAAAATAATTGGCAGAAATATTTTGTATGAATTAAAAAGGTTGTATATTTGCAATGGTTTCAGAAATGAAATGCGAAAAAAAGAAAAAAGATAATACAAAATAAAAATTAACAGCTTAAAATTTTACGACTATGAAAAAGTACATTTGTTCAGTATGTGGTTATATTCACGAAGGTGATTCAGCTCCCGAGCGTTGTCCGATGTGTAAGGTTCCTTCAGAGAAGTTCAACGAGTTGCAGGAGGGTCCCATTCAGTTTGTTCAGGAGCATGTTATCGGCGTAGCGAAGGGTTGCGACGACGAGATGATAAAGGATTTGAACAACCATTTCATCGGCGAGTGCACCGAGGTAGGTATGTACCTTGCAATGAGCCGTCAGGCCGACCGCGAGGGTTATCCCGAGATTGCCGAGGCATTCAAGCGTTACGCTTGGGAAGAGGCTGAGCACGCAGCAAAGTTCGCCGAGCTTCTTGGTGATGTTGTTTGGGACACAAAGACAAACCTGGAGAAGCGTATGAACGCCGAGGCTGAGGCAAATTCAGACAAATACCGCATCGCAAAGCGTGCAAAGGAGCTTAACCTCGACGCTATCCACGACACAGTACACGAGATGGCAAAGGACGAGGCTCGTCACGGCAAGGGCTTTGAGGGCTTGTTCAACCGTTACTTCAAGTAAAATAAATCCATATAAAAACAAAACCTCCACAGTGTGCACTGTGGAGGTTTTGTTTTTATATAAGTCCAACCCGATCACTCATACAATTTATACGTTGTGCGCAGAACCTGGAACTCCGTGCGGCGGTTCAGCTGGTGGCACTGCTCCTGTTCATCCTTGTTCAAAGTGTTGATGAACTCCTCAGTGAGCACATCGCCCTCCTTTAGGAAACCATACGTTTCGGTCATCTTCTTCGTGACTGTCTTCGGTGCCTTCTCGCCATAACCCACAGCGGTCAGTCGCTCCTTCTCTATCCCCTTATCCAAAAGATAATTCATCACCGACTCGGCGCGTGCCTGCGACAGGCGTTGGTTGTAGCTGTCGCCGCCCCTGTTGTCGCAGTGTGCCGCAAGCTCAATCGTCACGTTAGGGTTCAGGTCAAGCAACTCTACAAGCTCGTCGAGCGATGCTGCCGACGAAGCAGTCAATGTAGCCTTGTTATATTCGTAGAAGATATTGTCTATCAGCACAGGCCGCTCTGCCGACGGCAGGGCAAAGTCGCGCTGATAGCTCTGCTCACCCTCGTCGAGAGTCGTCTTCAGCTCCTGCATAGCATTCAGGTAGCCCTTGCAGGTGCCCAGCAGCACATATTCCACACCGGGTGTCACGCGAACACTGTATGAGCCATCCTTCATCACCCCGAAACTGGTATTAGTACCATCGTTGCCTATCATATATATCACCCCGTCGGGCAGCTCATAGCCATCCTTTTCATATATCCATCCGTAGAGCGTGTGCACTGTCTCGGGTAGCATAAACGAGTATATGTGGTCCCATCCGCGTGCATCGCCTCTGTTGGAACTGAAATATCCGCGGTACAGCCCCGGTGCAAATGTTATGCCGAAATCATCACCGTTTGAGTTCACAGGAGCGCCAATATTGTTCACTTCCCAGATGCTGTCGTTTACCAATGTAGCACTATAGATGTCGAGACCGCCCATTCCAGGGTAGCCGTTCGACGAGAAGAAGAGCTCGCCTTGCGGCCCGAATGCCGGGAACTGCTCATCGCCCTCGGTGTTGATGCCCGGACCAAGATTTTCAAGCATTCCCTCCATAGCCTTGCTTGTGCCTATGTAGAAGCGCCACAGGTCGAGACCTCCATAGCCACCTGCCATATTCGATGTGAAATAGAGCCATTCACCCGATGGTGAAACAGCAGGGTGTGCGTATGCCGACAGCGTATCGCGTGAGATGATTACCTCCTCGGGCTTTGTCCACGAGGCGTCGCTGCGGCCGCTCTTGAATATGCTGGCGAAGCGGGGATACTGCTCGTCGATGGCACAGCGCGTGAAATACATCACTTTGCCGTCGGGGGTAAAGGCGCAGGCACCATCCTCGAATTCGCCGTTTATGTCACTCTCAATCTTTTCGGTCTTCTGCCACTTTCCCTTCTCGTCGCGCTTGGTCAGGAATATATCGGCGCTCTTCTGCCCTGTTATACAGCTCAGGTCGCTGCCGGTGGCATCCTTGCGTGTGCTGGTGGTCACAATCATCGTCGTGTCCTCGCCAATGTATGCCGGGCAGTAGTCGCTGCGATGTCCGTTCAGCTCCTTCGACTTCTTGACAATGTAACGTGTGGGGTTCTTTTTCCATTCAGCCGACTGCTTTGCCGATTCAAGTCCTATCATAGCCATACGGTCATCCGGGGCAATCTCCAGGAACGCCTCATAGCTCTTTTGCGAAGCCTTGTAGTCGCCCTTTACAAGCTGTGCGTCGGCAAGGTAGCGTAGGGCGGTGGAGTCGGGGTAACCATAGCGTACAGCGTTCTGATAGGCGCCTACAGCCGATACGGCGTTGTAGCTCTTGCGATAACATTCGCCCATCTTCCACGCCACCTCGGCACGTTTTTCGCGCTCCTTGGCCGATATCTTTCGGTAAGCCTTCTTGTACTCTTTGGCAGCCTCGTGATACTCCATTATGGCTGCGTACTGGTCACCTCGTCTGATGGCCTTTTCGCTTCCGCACGATGCTGTGATGAGCATGCAAAGAGTGATGGATATTATGTAGCTTGCTATTCTATACATAAATATAACCGGCAATTTGCCGGTTATATAATAACTGATAAAATGGGATTTTATTGTATGTACAGCTTTAAAGTACTGCTTTTGCCTCTCATTTTTTGACAGAAGAGCAAAAGGGTGATACTCTTGCTTTACCAGTACCTTGAGAATGCCCTCTAACTGCAACCCAAGCGGCGCCACTAACACGGTGCTACGCTTGACCTATCACTGTTCGCATTATCGAAGGTTCAGGTGTTTACTTTATTAATACCTTCTTGCTGCCAATGATATATATTCCCTTTGTAGGGCTTTCTATCATTCTCCCTTGCAAGTCGTAAATGCCTTTTACTTTCCCGTTTTCACCTTTGACATTCTCAATCCCCGTCGAGACTGGAGATTTTGCATAGATGTTCACGCTTTCCTGCGTCCCTTTATAGCAAGAGAAACGTGGATCGCCGGTGTTGTACTGCAAAATGTTGCGTGTTTTGTCACCCTGTGCCACAATTGTTGCAAGAGCGTCGCTGCCGATTGTTATCAGCCAGCTGCCGTTGGCGTCGAGCGTGGTTACGGTGTTCAAGTAGTTGCTGCTGCTTGATGATGCAGCAAGGTAGCCATTACCCACGTTGAAGGCAAATGTTCCGTCTACAACACCCTCTTCGAGCAATATCACCTGTGCATTATCGGCAAGGTAAGTAACAGTGTTGTCGCTGATCAAAACATCGGTCTTTTGGCGGTAGTTGTTATACTGTTCACCAAGTACATAGTTCTCGTATGTGATGATGATGGAATCGCCCACGGTGAGCAGTTCCGCATCGGTAACCAATGTAAAGCTGCCTTTTGTGAAATTACCGCCATTGCCCACGGTGCCGCCTGTGTTGCCACCTTCGTCTCCGTCACCTGTGTTGCCCTCATTGCCTTCGCCGCCATCTTCTCCTGTATTGCCATTTCCGCCCTCCAAAGCCTTGACAACGACATTGTCAACCTCGAATGTGCCGGCCTTGGTTGTTGTACCCTTGTAGAAGAATGCAAGTGTAACACTCTCCTTGCCCAAGTACGATGCTGGGATAGCAATCTCGCCGCTGTTTGTCATTGTCCAGTCGGTACTGTTCTCTACAACGCCGAAGTCTATTGTTTCCCAATCCGAGTTCTCTACATCGCCGTCGTAATAGTCGCTTATACGCAACTGGTTGTACTCGGCAACCTTTCCGGCTTCGTTGTAGCGCGTTACATAATCGAACGATATAATTACAACACTATCTTTCGACAGGTCATAGCTTGGCAATATCATCCAGCTCTCGGCATTGTTGCCGGTGCTGTTTACGTATGATGAGGCCTTGGCACACGTGTTGTCGTATATCTCCCATAAGTATTTGCCGGCAGCCTCGTATGTGTAGAATGGAAGTTCGCTGTCATTGAAATCCTCGTCAAGGTATATCTTCCAGCCATCGACATTCTCATAATCGTTGTCATTGTCGCTACCGGTGTTCCCGTCGCCGCCAGTGTTGCCACCGCCAGTGCCGTCCTCAACATCACCGTTAATGTGGAATACATAGTTTATCGAGTCGCCCCAAACATAATCGGCAAGCTGAGGATAGTCAACGTATGGGTTGCGGTTGCCCTGCACTGCATATACCGCATTGTTGCGGTTCACCTCCTTCTCGCTCACCGGGTCCTGCTTGTGCCATTTGAGCAACAGCTCCACAGCCCAGGGCTTCAGGGTGGGGTAAGTACTTTTCTCATAGTTCATCCAAGTGTATTCCCAAGTGAGGTCCTGGTAGCAGGTGAACATATACATAAACACACGTGCAAAGTCTCCTTTGTATTCATCACAGGGTTCGTATGCATTATCTATGGTGCCGTCAATCTTTGCCTTTCCGACATATGTAACGCCATTGTTCCAGCTCACGCTTGTAAGCTCACCGAGCGGATAGTTGCTTTTGCGGCTGTTGGCATTCTGGTCCGATGGGTTCAGGTGGTGCAGGTCACAGTAGGCATTGTTCTTGCCGCCGCCCCACCAGCTCTTTGCCACGCTATGCTCGATGTTCATCCCCGAAACAGCGCTTCCCTTGCTGGTGAAATAACGTTTTTCGTTCGAGTACATATCGAGCACGCGGCGCTGCCCGTTCTCGACAATGGCGTCAGTGGTGTAGAATGCACCCCAAGTGCTGCTGCTGCCGCTGCCATAGCTAATCTGCTTATGGTTCTTTATAAGGTTGTAGAGGGCTGTCTTCAGCGTAGCGCCACCCTTTGTGCCGTCGATAGATGTGTAGTACTCCTGCTGTGCCGATGCCGTGATAACAAGCACCAGTGCCAGCACCAATGAGAAAATGCGTTTCATATTCATTGTGATAGATTGTTTGCCGTTAAAAAACTTCACAAAGTTACGCATTATTTTTAAAATAAGGAGCCCTGCCTGTTTTTTTGTTCACTTTCCTTTGCCAACACATCAGCCCTTTAGCCCTTATCGCCCCTTCATGCACTTTAGATTTTCATTGCAGTTTCACAGCTTCTACTACCCAATAAAAAGAATGAGCGAGGAATTTTCCTCGCTCATTCTTTTGTTTTTACTGCCAGTGGCTGCCCCCCCAAATTTCAAAGGGCTCTAATGGCTCTAAAGGCACTAAGGGCAAAACACTAGTGCCCTTAGTGCCTTTTTATTTTAATTCCACAAATTGCCCCAAGTACCGCGGTGGCCGCCGCCAAGCTGTGCACCGGGGGTTGAGGTATCTACTGTCTTATCTTTATTCACTCCAA
>CALBKR010000195.1 GCA_937896105.1 uncultured Bacteroidales bacterium | reverse complement strand
CTCTACGATGACAATTTCGGCAATACCTTCCCCGAGAACTTCTCGCAGAAGATATTCAACAAGGAGAAGCAGGAGGACTTCATCGCCGACATCCCGGCAACCGTTCCGTACGAAGAGCTTGCCAAACTGGCAATAAGGCACTGCGACGGAGTGATAATAAACGGGGACAACATACCGCAGGAGCTCGTCGCATACGCCGAGTCGCTCGGCAAGCCGATACAGCAACGATGCAACGAGGAGGAATATGCCGCAGCCTGCAACAGTTTCTACGACAAGGTAATGGAATGACAGCCATCATCAAGCAACGCCACACAAGGTGTTGCTTGATTAATTAATGCACAAGCGATTAACCTTTATTTACAGTCCTTAACAAGAGATATGAAAAGATTGACATACATAGCACTTGCGATGTTCACACTGCTCACATTCGTACAGTGTGACGACAGCACTGAGTCTGTCGGCAGTTGCATTATCCCCGATAAGGATATAATCACAGCCGAGACAAAGACCTTCAATGCCACAAGCCGCACAATAACAGCAAACGACTCCATCCTCGCCAACACAAACGAGGTATATCTTGGTCGTTACACCGATGAAGAGACTGGTACGATGTTCACATCGGGCTTCATCACGCAGTTCGGCTGTACCGAAGGCTACGGTTTCCCCGATGAAGGCGTTGTTGGCGACAGCGCCACATACACCAAGCTGCGCCTCTACTTCAACGAATACTACGGAGACTCGCTCAACACAATGCAGTGCGAGGTCTACGAACTCGACTATACACTCGAAGAGGGCAAGCCCTACTACACAAACCTCAACGCCGAGCAGTTCTACAACCCCGACGAAGAGCCATTGGCAAGGAAGGCCTACAATGCTATCGACTTTACCGTACACGACACAATTGCCGACAGCGAGAACTACTCGAGGCACATTGAGATAACCCTGCCCAACCGCATCGGCAACAGTTTCATAGAGAAATACTACGAGGAGGACAGCGAAGGCAACCACACCGGCAAGGAGCACTTTGCAAATGCCGAGGTGTTCATCAAGGATGTCTTCAAGGGTGTGTATGTAAAATGTACCCACGGCGATGGCACGGTGCTCAAAATACACCGTTCGCGTCTCGACATAGGTTTCAAGCGCTACATCAAGAGCAGCAGCGGCGAACTCGACTCCATACAGGCACTCTCTGCCCCATTCTACTCGGGCAAAGAGGTCTTGCAGGCCAACAATTTCAACAACGACGACCTGGCACCGCTTGCCGCTGAGACACAGCACACATACCTGAAGACACCTGCCGGTCTCTACACCGAGGTTACACTGCCCATTGCGGAGATTGTCGAAAACTGCGACACCATCAACTCGGCAAGGATAACCTTCACACGTTACAACGAGACAGCCGGCTACACAAGAGAGCCGCACACAGCCCTGCTTATGGTAAGAAAGTGCGATATGTACAGGTTCTTCTTGAGGAACCATGTTGCCGACAACATAACATCCTATCTCACCTCTTTTGAATCGGGCACCAATGAATACACCTTCAGCAACATAGCCAACTTATTGAAGCACTGCTATCGTGAATATTCGCAGGGCATCGAGGAGAACAGCAACTGGGAGGCCGAGAACCCCGACTGGAACAAGGTAGTTCTTATCCCCGTGAGCACCACAGCCGACTCTAACGGCAGCGTAGTGAAGATAACGCACGACATCAGCATCAGCAGCGTGCGCCTGCGCGGCGGCGATGAATACAAGATACCGATAAAGGTTATAACAAGCAAGTTCAACGACTGATAATATACGGATATAACAATTATAACACACACAGCCTATGAAGCATCGCATATAATTATATGCACATTTTAGACATACTGGAAAAGCATTTTAGCTTTATTCTGTCATTTCGAGAGTTTGGCGACTAATGAAACACCGACAAGAATACTGCAAAGTGCTCGTGCTCAATTGCACGGGCTTTTGGTTATTCTGTCGGTTAGGTTACGCCAAACACCTCGAAATGAGAACAAACTAAAAGTACCGTGCTTTTTTATGTGCATAAACAAGACAATGAAGGTACGATGGAGTAATCGAAAAGCCATTAAGTGAGTAGTATATTTATAAAATATTGTAAAAATGAAAAAGACACTTTTAATAGCAGGCATATCAATCGCAGTTTGTACAAACATTACAGTTGCACAAAACACCACAAAACATGAATCTGTAGAACCAAACGTAATAATTCTCGAACAAAACAGCAACAGCAACGACTTAGGTCCATCCATCGCAAGAAACGTCCTAGCGAGAAATAATAGCGATGGAGTTTATGGCAAAAGTATACGAATAGATATTTACCAAGCCAACAACTATTCATGCAACACATACGTAGCATACTTAAACAATAATTATGAATTCGGTTCTATGGCCGTATTTGACAATCCAGACTACGACAAAGAAGCACAAACCCAAACAAAAAGAATGAAAAAATATTACGTTACATACGACAATGAAAGATACTACTTTAATTTATAAGAAGTCATCTAGATAATAAAATTAGATTTAATTCATAGGCAACCACTGCAAGATTGAAGATTACCAAATTAAACATGAACCCCAAAGATTTTTTACTTTCAAAGTTCATCTCAAATTGACAAGATGCAGTACTAACAAACGACAGATGGCGACCACAAGGTCGCCATCTGTCGTTATATATCAAAGAATTCTAGTCCTTCTTTGCAGCTTTCTTTGTTGCCCTCTTCTTCGGTTTCTCCTCGGCAACAGGTTCCTCGGTAGCAACAGCCTTCTTTGCAGTTCTTTTCTCCTTGGCTGCAAGCTTTGTCTTGAGCTGCTCAACCTCGGCCTCGAGCTGGATAATCTCAACCTCCTGGTTGTCAATCATCTGCTGCAATGCACCAAGTTCCTCGTTATCCATATCGGGATACTGTGCGCGTACGCGTGCGAGGAAGTCACCAAGAATGTTCATATAGTTGGTGAACGCATCGTATGGCGACTCGTAGATACAACGCTCTGTGATGATACCGTTCTGTTTTGTTGTCATAAAGCGGAGGTTCTCGGCTGCCTGCAGATAGTCGAAATCCTGCTTCAGTTTCTTGTCATCGGTGAGCATTATACGCTCGGCAACGCTGTAGAGTTTATCGAACGCCTCGCGCTGCAAGGTGTTACCCAGCCAAGAGCTTGCGTCGCGCTCCTCGTCCATCCAAGAGAGCGGATAAGGTACCTCAAGCGGACCAACCGACTTGTGGTTGTCGATAATCTCCGACGGTGTAGAGAAGGTGATGCCTTTTGCTGCCGCGCAAGCAGGCAATGCCTTCAGGAAGTCAAGGATATGTGATGACAACGGCTGTGCCATACCGATAGCAGAAAGATTCATAAAGATGTTGATTACCTGCTCCTCCTCGGGGAACTGTGCAATCCAGTCGATGTATGTCTCGGCAAAGAGAGGATACTCGCTCCACTCGGGGTTCGAGAAACGGAGTGAAATATCATCGGAGAGCTTGTAGTCGCGGAGCAACAACTTGAGGTTCGATGCAAGAGCGCAGTTGTAGACGAAGTGAGGGCTCTTCCAAGCGAGGATGTGCTTTGCACCCTCGGAGAGCATACCCTTGAAGCCCATCTGCGATGCCATCTCACCAATCTCGTCGGAGTAGATGAGACCGGAGTTACGCAACACTTTCGGTTTCTTGCCGAAAAGCTCCTTAATCTTGCGGTTCTGGCGCATAACCTCCTCCATAAACACCTCTTTCGAAGCCAATGATGAGAGGCCGTGTGAATAGGGCTCGCAGAGGAACTCGCAGCAACCGGTCTTGTTTATCTCGTGGAGCAGCTCGATTACCTGAGGTGCATAAAGCTCAAGCATCTCAAGACCCACACCCGATACCGAGAAGGCAACCTTGAAAGCACCATTGCTCTCGCGTATCATTTCAAGCATTGTCTGCAAAGCCGGAACGTATGATTTCTCGGCAAGCTCCATTGTCATACTCTCGTTTGCGTAATCATCATAGTAGTAGTGGTCACTGCCTATGTCGAAGAAACGGTAGCGTTTCAACTGTCTGATCTGATGCAACTCGAAATAGAAACAAATTGTTTTCATATTAT
>CALBKR010000194.1 GCA_937896105.1 uncultured Bacteroidales bacterium | reverse complement strand
CTGATTGTTAAGCGAAACACTGTTCAGACGACGGCTGCCATGAGTATATCCCTGCTCCTTATCGAAGACTACGGGATAATCCACAACAGCATTCTTGTTCACAAGAACCATGCGGTCAATATCGCCCATATAGGCATTCTCGTTGAAAAGACGGATTACATTCTCGCCCTTCTCAAGCACAACATCGAACTCGGCATAGCCCACACTGCCCCATCCGGCAGACTTTCCTGTATATACAACCGCCTCACCGCCGTTGACACTCAGTTTCATGGTGCGTTCCTCGCCTGTTATGAAGTAGACACGCAAGGTATACTCGCCACCTTCCTTACTGTACACATTGCGCCACTGCAGGTCATTCTCGGCACGGCCGCCCAGCCAGCCAACAGCCACGCCGCCCGAGCAGACACTGTTCTCGGCATATATTGCAGTGCCATAGACCTCATTGTTCTTGATTTCCTGATACGATGTGAGCCAAGCAGTCTCGGCCTCGTACACTGTACGCTCCAGGCGTTCGTCTGCCTCGAGCTTGTAGATGCGTGTTCCATGAGCCGGGACGTTCGCCGACAATGAGGTTTCATAAACACCCTTATCAATTTTTTCAAAGAGATCGCGTACCTTTACCTCGCCTGCAAGGTCTAGTTGAGAGAAATCAACGCTCATATTGACTGCTGCATCGGTCGGATTATAAAAAGCCACTACACGTTTTGTGCCATATTTCTCCTCGACATCCTTTACGAGAACATAGGTTCCATTCTCCCGTTTCACGACATAGGCCTGCAATCCGAGAGGATCCTGGTCAACAGCAATAAGTTCCCTGTTGCGGATAAGTTCAAGGGCATTGCCCTTTATCCCATTAAGGTCGCAACCTATAAGCAACGGCGAGCTCATCATACACCACATACCGAAATGGCTCTTGTCCTCCTCTTCGGTTAGCCCACGCCCGACCTCAAGCATATCCATATCATTATAATGCCCCGGAGAGACATATGCCGAAAGGTAAAGACTCTGGTTTATGATGCTCTTTACCGACTCCCAGCCAAGATATATATCCTCGGTCGTGCGCCACGAATCGGCAATTTCACACGCCCAAGTACCGGGGAATGCCCAACGGCATATATTCCAGGTTACATCGGTGCGCCCGGTCGCCTTAATAGCAGCTGCAACCTCCTTGTAACG
>CALBKR010000193.1 GCA_937896105.1 uncultured Bacteroidales bacterium | reverse complement strand
GTTGAAGCCTTCGACATTCGAGGATTTGATAGCGATGAATGCCCTCTATCGTCCGGGCCCGATGGATTATATTCCCGATTTTATTGACCGTAAGCACGGACGTAAGCCTATTGTCTACGATATAGACATTATGGAGAAGTATCTGAAAGATACCTATGGTATTACCGTATATCAGGAGCAGGTGATGCTTCTCTCTCGTCTGTTAGGTGGTTTTACGCGCGGTGAGAGTGATACGCTGCGTAAGGCTATGGGTAAGAAGATTAAGTCGAAGTTGGACGAACTCAAGCCCAAATTTATTAAAGGAGGTCAAGTCAATGGCCATAATCCCGAGGTGCTGGAGAAAATCTGGGCCGATTGGGAGAAGTTTGCCTCTTATGCCTTTAATAAATCTCACGCAACCTGCTATTCGTGGGTGGCTTATCAGACGGCATATCTCAAGGCCAACTACCCTTCTGAATATATGGCTGCTGTCCTGAGCCGTAACTTGGCCGATATCAAGCAGATTACAGCCTATATGACCGAATGTAAACATATGGGCATCAAGGTGCTTGGCCCCGATATTAATGAGTCGATTGTCGATTTCTCGTCAAATCGCAGCGGCGATATTCGTTTTGGTCTGGCTGCCGTCAAGGGTGTTGGAGAGGCTGCCGTTAAGTCTATTATCGAAGAGCGCGAAAAGAATGGCCCGTATAAAAATATATACGACTTTGTCGAGCGAGTAAACCTCACAGCCTGCAACCGCAAGAACCTCGAGTGCTTGGCATTTGCAGGAGCATTCGATGAGTTGCCCGGTGACATCTCACGTGAGCAGTATGCCAACATCAACAGCCGTGGCGACCAGTTCCTCGAAGCACTCATACGATACGGCAACCTCTACCAGAACGATAAGGCCAACGCCACCAACACCCTATTCGGAGAAACAGAGATGGCCGAAATACCGAAGCCTGAAATCCCAGCAGGAGGCAATTGGAGCACCCTCGAACGTCTCAACAGGGAACGCGAGCTTGTAGGCATATACCTATCGGCGCACCCTCTCGACGACTACGCACTGATACTCAACGAGTTCTGCAACACCAAAGCCTGTGAAATCGAAGACAAGGCATCACTTGTAGGGCGCAAGATAACCCTTGGAGGTGTTGTCAGCGAAGCTCCACGCACAGGATTCAACAAACGCGGAATGCCCTATGGTGTCGTAAAGCTCGAGGACTATTCGGGAACAGCCGAAATATTCATCCGCGGCGACGAATGGCTCAAACGCCAGAGCTATTTCACCCCCGGCAATTTCCTCTACATAAAAGCCTCCTGTCAACAGAGCCAATGGAAAGAGGGGCTATACGATTTTAACATCAACAGCATAGAGCTGATGCCCGAAATAAAAGAGGGGTTAGTGAAAAGCATCACTATCACCTTTGATGTAATGTCACTCACTGAAGAGGTTTACAGCACCATTGTCGACTACACCGAGAAACACCCGGGCAACAGCAAGCTCATCTTCAAGATAAAGGATTATGAGCAGGAATTCGTGCTCGAGCTCGAGTCGAGAAACCGCGAAATAGAGGTGCTTCCCGAACTCATAGACTATATAAAAGGATTAGAGAACATCGAATATAAATTGAATTAACTTATAAAAAAGAAAGAATTATGGCAACAAACGTAACAAACGAAAATGCAAAGGAATTTATGGCAACCGAATTGCCGATAGTACTTGACTTCAGCGCAACCTGGTGTGGTCCCTGCAAGCAGTTGGCACCTATCATCGACGAGCTCTCGAACGAATACGCAGGCCGCATAGCCGTTGGCAAGTGCGACATAGAGGAGGCTGATGACCTCACAATGGAGTATGGCATCCGCAACGTACCCACAGTCATCTTCATCAAGGACGGCAAGGTTGTTGACCGTTTCGTAGGCTCAAAGTCAAAAGGCGAGGTACAGGCAAAGTTCGAGGCACTTCTTTAATACTGCAGATATGAACAACGACGAGTTCGCAATGGAAGACCTCGATGACGAGAAGACCATTGCATTCATAC
>CALBKR010000192.1 GCA_937896105.1 uncultured Bacteroidales bacterium | reverse complement strand
TTGAATAGTTTCAATATCTGTAGGCGTCGCGACCCGATTGCGGCGAACCGGCACTCCGCGACACGTCAACAAAGATAGTCATAAAAAACAATCTTTTGCAATTATTGGCAGTTTTTTTGGGGTTTATGCGATTTTTGCCTGTTAAAATGCAAAAACCTCCACAACTATCAAGGCTCTATTCTACTCGAGTGTCGAGAAATCGACATCGGGAGCTTCGGTCACATTTCCTATACGGACAAGGCCTGTACCCGATTGCAAAAAACCGTCGAAGAAACCGCCCATTGAGAGGAAGAAGTTCTCACCCTCAACACCGCCTGTATAGTCGAGACGCTGTCTCTGATGACCAGTAGCATCACAAGTGAAACGTGCACCTGTCACAGGAATCCACCTGCCGTCAACAGTACGTGCCCACTGGTTTGTGTAGTATGCCTTTCTGTTGATATGCCCCATAACGGGATTGAAGTTCTCAAGGAACGAGTGTGCACCGGTGTACCAGGTAGATGTCTGCGGGCGACTGAAAGAAGCCACAAGGCG
The DNA here is from genome assembly GCA_937896105.1 of uncultured Bacteroidales bacterium. The sequence continues at coordinate 1,236 of CALBKR010000192.1, read as the reverse complement.
CCACTTGCCCTGTGTATTGTCAAAGAAGTAGGCGGTATATACGGTATTGCCATCACCATCGGGTCTTACACCCATAAGAAAACGGCAACGTTCGCCCGGTTTCCAGTCGTAGTGCATATAGCTCTGGCCGCCTGAGCCCTCATTTCCAAAGTCATTTATCTTCACACCGGCACCTTTCTTTACAAGCGTAACACGCATTGAATCGGGGATTTCGGCCGGGTTATCAGTGTGGAAAGGACTCCACACCGAGAAGAGCACCCTTCTTGGATAGGGAGTGTTGTTCTGCATACCGAAATAGCCCTCGCCGAAGCCGCAAGCCATATAATAGCTGCTTGGGATGTCGCCCTCCTCGGGCACGACAACCTCATTGTAGAACCACTCGACATCCTCCTTGGGAAGGCTGTAACCCAGGTGCACCGAAGGACCGCGACGCCCGAAATGGGTGCTGAACTCAGGGCTTACACAAACGACAGGAGCGGCATCGCCACCCACAAAGAGGGCAGCCACATTACCGAAATCATCTCCTTTCTTTATTTTCACACCACGAATATCCATTTTTACATATCCGGGAGTCTTCACATCGAATGTGCCCACCTCGACACGCACAAGAGTATCGCTGTCGAGCTTTATCTTTTTTGTTTTGCCCAAAAGAGTAGCCTCTATCTGCGAATGTCCTTTTGCCTGGAGCGCGACAGTCATCTTGCCGGCTGTTTCTGTCCTGAAGTAGAAACTTACCACAGAAGCTGCATCGTTCCAGCCTCGTAAGGTACAATTGTTCTCGTCGATGAATGCTGCACCCTTCTCCGGCCCTGCAGTTATATATGCATTGCCCGACAAGGTAACATAACTCTCGTTCTGTGCAATCGATGGCATAACAGAGAACAAGGCTGCCGCCAACGTCAACAATAGGATTTTCTTTTTCATTACAATGTCTAATTATATTAAGTTTACTTCTCAATCAACTTTGCGGTCTCCCTCCCACTTGCCATAAAATACACGATGGTCGGGCTTTACAAGCATACCGTAACCGTCACGATATCCGTTACGGTAGTTTCCGTACCACAAATCGCCGTTTGTCCACTTATAGACACCGTATCCGTGGCGCCGGCCATTGTAGAACTCACCGAAGTAGACATCGCCATTCTTGTATGTCTCCTTTTTGAAGGAGTAGGGCGAAGGCTTGCCATCGGACGAGGCCGCCAACGGATACTCAAGGGGCAGGTCGCCCTCTTTGGT
>CALBKR010000191.1 GCA_937896105.1 uncultured Bacteroidales bacterium | reverse complement strand
AGCTCCTTCTTGCGCTCGAGGTTCTTGGCAAGGGCGCTCTTTGCCTCCTTGAAGAACTCGCTCTTCTGGACAAAGAAATTGTCGCAGGCGGCGCGGAAACGCTCGAATATCTTCAGGTTCATCTTTTGCGGTGCAAAGCCTATCTCTTTCCACTTTGCCTGCAGGTCGAGAACCTGCTGTGTGGCGCTGTTCCACGCCTGGTATGTGGTGAGGGCTGCAAAGTCCAGCTGCTCTATCTCCTCGCAGATAGCAGTCTTCCTGTTGAGGTTCTCAACCTCTTTCTCCTTCTTGGCCTCGAAATGCTCCTGATGACGACGGTTCACTATTGTCGATGCTGCCTTGAAGCGTGTCCATACCTCTTCGCGAAGGTCGGGTGCCACGGGGCCTGTCTCGCGGAACTCATTGTGGAGCTGCTGCAACTGACGGAATGCTGCAATTACATCGGCCTCCTCGGCAAGAGCCTCGGCCTGCACGCAGAGCATTGTCTTTGTCTCAAGGTTCTTCTTGAAATCGTACTCGCGGAACTCGCTGTTTATCTTCACTACATCATAGAACTGCTCGCAAAGCAGCTGGTACTGCTTCCACAACGGTGTAACCTTGTCCTGCGGAATGTTCTTTATCTCTTTCCAGGCTGTCTGCAGGGTGCGGAACTCGTTCACCTCGGGGGTGTCCTGTGCTGCCTTGTCTACAAGCGCCTGTAGCTGCTCGAGCAGCTGCATCTTCTTCTCGTAGTTGGCCTTCATCTCCTCCTCCTGTGCTGCCAGCCAGGCGTTGCGCTTTGCCTTTATTACGTTGAGGCTCTGCTTGAACTGCTCCTCGAGCTCGTCGGGCTGCGGCACGAAGAGTGCCTCTTCGCCGCCTTGGGCGATGTGCTCCTTCAGCGCAGCCTCTATTTCGGCTGTGCGCATACGGTAGAAATGTACCTTCAGAGCCTCTACCTCGCTCCTGTTGTTGAGCGCATCGTCGCTCTCGGCTATCGCCTGTAGGCGCTCGATGATTTCCTGACGGCTTGCAGGCTTTGCGACTTCGCTCTCGGGTACTGCATCTTCTGTTGGCACTTGTGGAGTCTCCTCTTCGATGCTGTTCTGCTCTGTTAACTCAGTCGTAGCGGCATTGACAGCCTCTTCAGGAGTACTCGCAATGTTCAGCTCCTCGGGCTGGACATTCGATTTGATACTTTCGCTCATTGTTCTTCTTTTTTGGGGTTATAAACTACAATGCATAAAGACAATCGGGCTTTCTCTTCTTGTAGCTCGAAAAAGCCGCCGTTTGTTCTTGTCGCATTGCTGACTATGCTTGCAAATATAGCACTTATTTTCAGAAAACCTATGAAAAGCGCGTGAAATACCTTCTATTTATCCGGTATTTGCCGGGCTAAAGGCTATTTTATCTCAACCTCGATGCTGCAGGGGAAGGCGAAACTGCGGTCGTTGCGCTCATTGAGGCTGTTGTAGAGCCCGGCGATGGTGCGCTTGAGCTTTTTGCGTGCTATCTTCTTGCCTTTGTAGCGTATCGTGACCTTCTTGTCAAGGTCGACGAGGTTGTCGTTGAGGCTGATAATGAGCCTGCTGTAGTCGCACTGCTCAATCTCTATCACGTTGCCCTCTATCGTGGCTTTTACTGTGCGTCCCTGCTGCAGCTCGTCGGCTGGGGCGGTGAGCCAGTAGAAATGCTCGCGGCACACGGCCTCCTGTCTCCACACGACCTCCTTGGGGTAGGGGTTGCGGCGGTACTGCGCCATCCATCCGAGCGCGTCGGCATCGGCGCCGTCCATCCAGTGTCCCTTCTCCTCGAGGATGTTGTTGCTGTGTATGTATTTCCCGGGGTGTGCAGCACTGAGCGAGTCCATCAACTGTGCCTTTTCGCGTGCGAGGGTGTTCCGGCTGTAGTAGTGGTCCTGCCCGCCCATCCAAATCATAAAGGGTGTGTTCATAAGGTTTACCTGTGACGCTTCGCCGGGGTGTCCTGCCATCATTGACGCGGCTGCCCATTTGTCGGCCATTCGCGGTGCAAGGCGCCACACGCCGTCGCCGCCGGCCGAGTAGCCGAGCAGGTAGACCTTGTTGGGGTTCACGCCTTCGAAGACTACGCAGGTGCGGATGACATCCTCCAAAAGTTCATCGAGCCCTTTGCGGTGCCACAAGTCCGATGTGTTCCAGGGTGCGCGAGGGGCTATGTATACACCCTCGGCAGGTTCGTAGAGGTAAATCTGGTTGACCCACTGCCCGTCGTTCACCTCAGGCGGGCACTCTCCGCCGCCGTGCATCGATATGTAGAGGCTGCGGCCGTCTTGCGGTGCGCGGCCGAACGTGCGGCAGGCGCAGGCCAGCTTTATCGAATCATTGGCAATGGTCAGCTTCTGCCACTGCGGCAAGAGCTCCTTGGCGCTTTTGTCGAGCCAAAGCGAGTCTACGATGCTGGCTGCCTCGAAGCACTCCTCCTTGCTTAGTCTCTCCTTTGCGAAGCGCTGCTCTGTGACTTCACCCTGCGGGTTGCCTAACCACGCCTTGAATTCAGCTGTCTGGGCGCTTGATGTGCCCGGCAATAATAAAATCAATGCAGCAATAGCCGCTATTGCTGCACTGATGCGGTTCTTGTTCATAGTGTTATGCCATTATTTGGCTCAATGCCATTGAAATTATCATATAGAAGGTCATACCGCTAAGGTCGTTGATAATCTGTATGAACGGTCCCGTGGCGACGGCGGGGTTGATGTTCATCCTCTCGAGTACCATAGGGATGAGCGTGCCGAACCCCGATGCGAACAGCACTACCACGAACAGGCTGAGCGGTACGGAGAGGCTCACGATGTCGGTGGGGCCGTATACGAAGAAATTATATATGTAGACCATCAGCGACAGTATGGTGGCGTTTATTATGGCCACTACCATCTCCTTTAGTATGTGCCTGAATATGTGGTTCGAGTTCAGCGAGTTGTTGGCAAGTCCCTGTACGGCAATGGCCGATGACTGGGTGCCTACATTACCGCCCATACCGGCAAGCAACGGGATGAAGAGTGCCATTTCGGGGTGGTTGCCGAGTGTGTTGGTGAAGCAGTTGAGCAGCAGTGACGAGCCGATACCTCCCAACATACCGATGATGAGCCAGGGAAGGCGTGCCTTTGTCTGCACGAAGACGCTGTCACTTGTCTCCACATCCTGGGTAAGACCGGCGGTGAGCTGCTGGTCGTGCTCGGTCTGCTCGCGAACCTCGTCCATAATATCGTCGACGGTAATCTGTCCCACAAGGCGGTTTATCTTGTCAACGACAGGTATTGCCACAAGGTTATACTTCTCGATGAGCATAGTGACCTCGTCGATTGGGGTGTCTACATCTACACTGATGACAATGGTGTCCATCACGTGCTTCACCTTCGAGACCGACGGGCTTGTAATCATCTTCTTCAGCGGGAAGAGTCCGCAAAGGCGCTCGTCGTCGTCGACAACGTAGATGTAGTATATGTCATCGAGTTCCTCGGCCTGCTGGCGCATCTCCTTCAAGCACTCTGGCATACTCCAGTTGCCGTTCACCACAACCATCTCGGTACTCATAAGACCGCCGGCGGTGTCCTCGTCATATTGCAGAAGGTCGACAATGTCGCCTGCCTGCTCTATGTCCTGGATGTGCGAGAGCACCTCTTCCTGCTTCTCCTCATCCATATCACGGATAATCTCGACGGCGTCGTCGGTATCCATATAGTTGACGAAACGCTTGGCGATGGCTTCGGATGGCAGTTCCTCGAGAAGGTCGTTACGCAGGTCTTCGTCCATCTCGATGAGGGCGTCGGCTGCAGTCTCGTTATCGAGCTGGCGGTAGAGGAAACGTGCCTGCTCGGTTGTGAGCTCGATGCAGATTTCGGCAATGTCGGCAGGGTGCAGCCTTGACACGGCCTCCTGCAACAGCACCGAATCCTTCTGTTCGATTAGCTCTATTATGTGGCTGATGAATTCCTTTGTCATTCCTTGTTCCTTTTATGCCAAATAGCGTTCTACTTTATTTGTCAGCCCTATGAAGTCCTCTATAGACAACTGTTCGGGGCGTTTGTCGAGGATGGGGTCGCCAAGCAACGGCGAATCCTTGCCTACTATCTGTTGTATCGAGTTGCGTAACTTCTTACGCCTTTGGTTGAAGGTGCCTTTCACTATCTTGCCGAACAGCAGCTCGTTACATTCGAGGGCAGTACGTGTGTTGCGCCTCATCAGCACCACCGCGCTCTTTACCTTGGGAATCATACCTC
>CALBKR010000190.1 GCA_937896105.1 uncultured Bacteroidales bacterium | reverse complement strand
CCAGCCTTGCTGCTCCATCTTCTTCAGCATCGGGGTGAGCGTACCTGAATCAAGATACAGAAGCTTGCCCATCTCCTTTACCGTAATGCTCTTGTGCTCCCACATCACCATCATAGCAACATATTGGGTATATGTAAGCCCCAATGGTTCAAGCAAAGGCGTATAACGCCTCACCACCTCCTTGGCACAGGCATAAAGAGGGAAACAGAGCTGGTTTTCCAATTTCAGCATTTCATTCATAACAGAGCCTTTATATCATCCTCTATTTTTTCGGGAGCAGTCATCGGAGCATACCTTTCAACCACTTCGCCATCTCTTGAGACAAGGAATTTTGTAAAATTCCACTTGATTCGGCTGCCAAGGAAACCGCCCTTGCATCTTTTCAGATACTTGAACAACGGCTCGGCATTGTCGCCATTGACATCCACCTTCGCAAAACGCGGAAAAGTAGTGCCGTAGTTCAACGTACAGAACTGGCCTATCTCGGCATCACTGCCCGGAGCCTGGTGGCCGAACTGGTTGCAAGGAAAATCGAGCACCTCGAAACCTTGGGCATTGTACTTGTCATACAAAGCCTGCAATCCCTTATATTGCGGCGTGAAGCCACACCCGGTCGCAGTGTTCACCACAAGCAACACCTTGCCCTTATAGGCCGACATATCCACCAGCCCTCCCTTGGAATCCTTTACTTTAAAATCATAGAAACCCATAATTCGATTTTATACAATTTAAATGTACACAACAAAAGTAATATATATTTATAAACTCACAAAATATTACAACAAATAAGATAAAAAAAATATCGTGCCCCAAGCCGTTTTGCTTCGAGGCACGATATATGGCACCGGTACAAAATATGTTATTCCGGTATAGTTCTTTTCACGCGGCAGGGATTACCGACAGCGACACAGTTGCTCGGGATATCCGACACCACGACACTGCCGCCGCCGATTACTACGTTATCGCCGATGGTGACACCTGGCATAACCTGCACCCCGGCACCTATCCACACATTATTGCCCACAGTAATGGGCTTGGCATACTCCAGACCCTTATTGCGCTCGGCTGCAGATATCGGATGCCCGGCAGTGTAGAAACCGCAGTTGGGCGCCACAAAGACATTATCGCCAAAGCGCACAGGAGCACCATCGAGAATCACAAGATTGTGGTTTGCATAGAAGTTCTCGCCCAAGTGAATATTATAGCCATAATCGCACCAGAACGACGGTTCAATGGTAAAATTCGCACCGCAGCTGCCGATTATGGAACGCAGCAGTTGCTCACGCCCTTCGGCATCATAAGGCATAGTATTGAATTGTTGGCATTTTATCTTGCACGCCTTGCGCTCCTCGAGCAAAGCCGGGTCGTAGTTCGCATCATAAATATCACCACGCAACATCTTCTCCTTCTCGGTCATAATATCGAATGATTTACAGTTCACATTGCAAAAATAGCAAATAATACGGTAAAAAACTTCGTTTGGGCTTTTAACGCTTTCTTTCCTTATACTCACGCGGCGACATCCCCGTCACACGCTTGAAATACTTGCCGAAGACCGACTGCGAAGAGAAATTAAGCTCATCACTCACCTGCGACACCGTCATCGTACCCGACAGCAACGCCTTGCACTCAGCAACAACATACTCCTCGATAATATCAAGCGGAGAGCGCCCCGACACCTCGGCAACCACCTGCGACAGATATTTCGGTGTCAGGCACAGCTTGCCGGCATAGAAAGCAACGCCGCGCTCACGGCGATAATGCTCACCCACACAGTCAAGGAACGCCGAATAGATATCCTGCTGCCTTGTCGTTGCAGCAGCAGTGGATGCCACATCGTGTGTGGCCAATGTATAGCCATAGAACATTGACAGGGTGAGATGGCGTGCTGCATCAAGCACAAACTCCGACTCGGGCGACGATGCAATGTTCAGCAGCAACCCGTAGAACTGCTCGAACACACCCACGTTGCCACCAATAATATGTACAGGATTCTTCTGCATCGACGAGTGCAGCTGCGCCGCCTCGCCGGCTCTCACGAAAAGGCTATCGGAGAAGGACTGCGACATCAGTATCACCTTGCAGCGAAGGTCGGGCGATGTATGCAGCAGCTGGAACATCTGCCCACAGAGCACAATGACCACCGATGGCGCCTGCATCACACAGTCGCGCATATTCACCTTTACCGACGCACTGCCCTGCTCGCAGATAATCGCCATTGTCATATCTACCCTGAAAGGCTCTGCGCCGGGCATCACATCGATACACGATGCATAGTCGTCGATAAGCAAGATGTCATCGCCCACTCGGTGGCTCTGCGGCACACCCCTCGCAACATCCTCGAGCCATTTTGTATATAAACCGCCGCTTTTCATCTTGTTTTCTCCCTATATTCAGTAGGTGACACACCCGTCAGACGCTTGAAGAACTTGCCGAACACCGACGGCGACAGGAAATGCATACTGCGGCTGATGCTCTGCACCGGCATATCGGTCGACGAAAGCAACGCCTTGCACTCGGTGAGCACAAAATCATCGATATAATCGGCCGCCGTCATCCCCTTGCGTTCCTTCACCACCTCGGTGAGCAGCTTCGTGCTCACTCCGAGCCTCCCGGCATAGAAGGGCAACGAGCGGTTAAGGCAGTGATAGTTGCGCAGGTCGTCGCAGAAACGCGCGAAAAGCATATCCCTTTTGCCGCAAGGCGTCTCGCCGGACTGCGCCTTGCGCGCATAGAAGAAGAGCATAGAGAGCAGCAGATGCCTTGCCGTATCGAGCATATACTCCGCTGCAGGCGAAGAGGCCGCATTGACAAGCAGACTATAATAGGAGTTCAGCGCCACAACATCATTCCCAATGTTAACCACCGGGTTGGCATCTATCAGTGAATAGAGCACGCCTGCCTGGGGCGAGGCAAAGAGCCTGTTTCCGAAACGTTCGGACATTATCACGGCGCGGAAGGCCACATCGTCACTCACCCGTTCTATGCAACAGGTTTGTCCCGGCTGCAAAAAGAGCATATTGGGTGCAACTATTTCATAATTTTCCCCTTGCAATGCCACACACGCACTGCCTCTGTCTACAATTACAAGAGTATAGGCATCGACCTTACGGGGAGAAGAGAGGGAGATATCGGCCTTGTCGAGGAGACAAAGGTCATTCCCGATACGCAGGCCGTTATTGACGGCCATTGCAAATCCATTGTATGCTTCAATCATATTCACATTCTATTTTCGTCGCAAATATACAAGCATTTTAGCAATATTCAGCATCGTAAATACCAAAATGCGAAATATATACCAATATAGAAGAAAAACAGGAAAGTATATGAAGATAAACGGTTGTATCTTTGCATCGAGAAAAAAAGAACAACCAAATAAAAGAGAAGATTATGACACAGTACAAATTGAAGACAACGAAAGTTGAGAAAAAGGCCGTTGGCGCCTACAAGAAGATTGAGAACGGAGTAGTTAACGGTTACAAGGCGGTTGAGGACGCCGTTGTGGGAACATACAAGAAGATTGAGGATAAGTTTGTTGATACTTTGCTCGAAAAGAAGGAAGAAGAATGAGGATGGCTAAAAAGCTCCTCCTCTTTGAAAAGAGGAGGTGGCACGCAGTGACGGAGGAGTTTTCATACGAAACAAAACCGCACATACCTCACCTTGAACGAAGCGAAATATCCATAGTGACAAAAAAGTGAGCAAAGAAAACAACCCACGCCGTTACACAAAACCATCAGCGGCAACCTCTTGAGGTTGCCGCTGATGGTTTTATCGAAGCACTATAATTACTTCTTTACTTTATCCACGATAGCCTTGAAAGCTGCGGGATTGTTCAAAGCGAGGTCAGCGAGAACCTTGCGGTTAATCTCGATACCGGCCTTGTGAAGAGCCCCCATCAA
>CALBKR010000189.1 GCA_937896105.1 uncultured Bacteroidales bacterium | reverse complement strand
CGACCTTTACGTCATTGAATCAACCTCACCCATAGGAACAACCGAAGCAATGGCCAAGCTCATCTTCGACCAACGCCCCGAGCTCAAAGGAAAAATCTACATAGCCTACTGCCCCGAGCGCGTACTCCCCGGCAACGTAATATATGAACTTGTGCACAACGACCGTGTCATAGGCGGCCTCCCCCCCGAATCGACAGAAAAGGCAATAGAATTCTACTCACAATTCGTACAAGGCGAGCTACACAAGACCAACTGCCGCACCGCCGAGATGTGCAAACTAACCGAGAACAGCAGCCGCGACGTACAGATAGCCTTTGCCAACGAGCTGTCACTCATCTGCGACAAAGCAGGCATCAACGTATGGGAACTCATCAACCTTGCCAACAAGCACCCACGCGTAAATATCCTGCAGCCGGGTTGCGGCGTAGGCGGCCACTGCATCGCTGTAGACCCCTACTTCATCACAGCCGACTACCCTGCCGAGAGCAAGATTATTGCCACCGCACGCAATATCAACAACTACAAGAGCTTCTGGTGTGCCGAGAAGGTAAAGAACACCATGCTCGAGTTTGAGTTGAAGAACGGCCGTAAACCTGTTGTTGCAATGATGGGCCTGGCGTTCAAGCCGAACATCGACGACCTGCGCGAATCACCGGCAAAGAACATCGTAGGCAAGGTAATGCAGATATGCAACAACGCCGACATACTCATTGTAGAGCCAAACGTCGATGAGCACAAGCAATTCAAGCTCACCGACTACAAGGTCGCATACGAGAAAGCAGATATCGTTGTAATGCTCACCGCACACAACCAGTTCAAAGAACTGCCCTGGGACGACAGCAAGATAATCCTCGACTTCTGCGGAATTTACAAGAAGTAATCCTACCCACAACAGAGCGGCTGGTTTGAATGAAGGACTACACTTTAACAATTAATTGAAAACCAATATGGAAGAGAAGATTATTGACATTATCACAAGAATCCTTGAAGTAGATCGAGAAGAGATAGAAATGGATACAGCCATTGGCGATCTTCCGGAATGGGATTCACTAAACCATCTTAGGATTATCACAGAACTTGAAGAAGAATTCGGAATCAAGTACTCTCAGAGCGACCTTGCTGAACTTGAAGATGTTTCAGACCTGGTTGCTCTAACAAACGAAATGATTTAATAATGCAGACAATAGAACAATCCATTTGGCAACAGGCTTCACTTCATCCTGACAAACCGGCCGTCAAGAGCGGCAAGGACGAGGCGACCTACAAGCAACTGGTTTCGAGAATACTTTCAGCGAAGCAGATGTTGCAGGCTCTTCCTGACTACAAGGAAGGCCGCAGCATCATACTTGCAGCCGGGAAACAAATAGAGTTTCTTTATGTATATTTCGGAGCACACCTTGCAGGCCTCACGGTTGCACCAATAGATACTGAAACAAACCCCACGCGTTTCGGGTATATCGCCAATGCAATAAACCCATTCTGCGTAATCGGTTTTGACAAGATGGAGACCGGCATCCCCAAAATAAGCCTTAAGGAGTTCAAGCAGCTGCCCGAATGTGACAATACAACAGCAATAACCTTCCCTCCAGAAGATGCCATTGCAGACATCCTTTTCACAACGGGAACAACAGGAGCCCCCAAAGGTGTACCATTGACCTACAAGAATGAAGCAGCAGCAGCACGCAACATCAACACATACATCGGGAACACCTGTGACGATGTGGAGATGCTTGCGCTTCCAATATCGCATTCATTCGGTTTAGGTCGCGTACGTTGTTGCCTTGTCAATGGCCAGACAATCATATTGCTGGGGTCATTTGTCAACACCAAGAAACTGTTCCGCACCATAGAGGAAGAGAACATCACCGGTTTCTCTATGGTTCCTGCATCCTGGAAATTCTTATGGAAGATGTCAGGGGACAAGATTGCCGAATATTCACACCAGCTCAAGTACATTGAAATGGGGTCAGCCTATTTAAGCATAGAAGACAAGAACCATTTGGCCGAAATTTTCCCCACCACGCGCGTTACTATGCACTATGGACTTACAGAGGCATCTCGCAGTGCTTTTATGGAATTCCACGAAGATGCCGGGAACATAGCATCAGTCGGCAAAGCCTCACCATATACACAAATCCGGACATTTGATGAGAACGGAGTTATGTTAGCAAATGGTGAAGAAGGTGAAATCTGTGTAAAGGGCGAGCACGTAACAGCTGGTTATCTAAATGTCCCTGCAACAGAAATTTTCTATGGAGACGGCTATTTCCGCACCGGTGATATGGGCACAATAAACGCAGAAGGATATATCACCCTTAAATCACGTATTAAGGAACTCATCAATGTAGGCGGCAAGAAGGTCGCTCCCACAGAAGTTGACGAACAGATACTTAAAATTGAAGGCGTTGCGGATTGCGCTTGCGTTGCAGCGAAAGACCCGGACGGAGTGCTTGGCGAGATAGTAAAGGCATATATTGTAAAGTCAGAAGGTTCAGAACTTACATTTGAGCAAATCGCGGAACAACTCCAAGGAAAACTTGAGGGTTATAAACACCCTGCACAATACGAATGGATTGATGCAATACCCAAGACCTCTAACGGCAAGATACAACGTAATCTTCTGCAAAAATAATTGTATATGATTGATATAAAAGACAAAAAAGACTGCTGCGGTTGTAATGCGTGTGGCGATGTATGCGCTCACAAGGCCATTACATTTGTCACAGACAATGAAGGCTTCTGGTATCCGAGTGTAAACAAAGACCTGTGTACCGACTGCGGCCTTTGCGAGAAAGTGTGTCCTATGCTACATCTCGACAAGGCAAAGTCATTCGGACAACGCGAGCCTAAAGTCTATGGTGGCTACCACAAGAACATTAGCATACGTTTCGATTCCACATCAGGAGGAGTCTTCTCTGCGTTGGCAAATGCAATGTACAAACAAGGAGGCTACGTATCAGGCGCAGTTTTCAATGAAGACTGGAGCGTAAGCAACTATATATCAAACAACAAGAAGGATCTTGCACGCATACGTTCCAGCAAATATGTCGAAAGTAATGCCGAAGGTCTGTATAAAGAAATCAAGCAACTCCTTCGTAATGGCGAAAAGGTGCTCGCTTGCGTCTCCCCTTGCCAGATGGCAGCGCTGCGCACCTATCTGGGCAAGGAACACGAAAATCTTATTATTGTAGATTTCCTTTGCCGTGCGACCAACTCGCCAAAGGCTTATCGCAAATATCTCGATATGCTCGAGGAACTGCACGGCGGCAAAATTGTACACATAAAAGCCAAGAACAAGGACCACGGTTGGCGTTCACTGGCTC
>CALBKR010000188.1 GCA_937896105.1 uncultured Bacteroidales bacterium | reverse complement strand
ACGGAGGCTTGAACTGCCGGCGATGGAGCCGTTGGGGGCGTAGTCGAGGGCGTAACGTACCTCTTCGACTGCTGTCTCGCCGACACTGCCTGTAGCATTTGCATCGGCATCGGTGAATTCGACCTTCTTGATGCCTATGTAGAGCTTGTCTCCTTCGGGAACGTATCGTGTAGTCGAGCAGGAGATTATGAGCAGTGTTGCCAGTATGTAAAGTGTGGTCCGTTTCATCGTTTGCCCTCCTTTTTCTTTTTCTTGAAGATGAACAGCTCCTTCAGCTTGTTGAGCTTGCGCTTGTAGACATATCCGATGCCGGTCTCGGTTATCTCGCCCTCGAGTATCGAACGGTAGTTCTTGTCGTAGAAGATTCTTATGTAGCGGTTGCCGCTTTCGTTGAGTTTCCACTCGAGCGATACGTTGTTTATGATGCTGTTGTTGCCGGCACTGCGCTCGGGGCGGTCGCCGCTGTTGACCTCGCCGCCGATTACAACGGTTATACGGTCGTTGAAGAAGCGTTTGCTGAAGCTGAATGAGTAGTTTGTGTAGGTGTTGCCGGTCGTGGCATTGAGCCCGTCGTTTATGCCGATGTTTACATCGAAGTTCTTGATGGCTTCGCCCGAGATGTCGTTTATTTTGGCGTCGAGGAACGAACTGAGGGCGCTTGTGGCGGTGACTCCTTGACGGCCGCCGAGGTAGGTGCCGGTGATTATCATTGCAACGGCATATTTGCTCAGTGTCTCTTGGTCGAGTTCGTTGAGCTGGTTCTGTATGATGCTGTTCTCGGGCGATGACATTGTGAAGTCGATGCCGAGGTTGTTGACTGTGCCGCCGAGTACTACACCGGTGTTGAAGACTATGGGCTGTATGCTGTTGTCTTCGAACTCTACCGATACGGTGGTCTTTTCGAGTGCCGTGATGTCGAGTGCAGGGTCGTAGAGGTCGCCTGTCCAGGTGAGGCGGCCGCCCTCCTGTATGTAGAATGTCTTTAGCGGTATTATGGGGAGTGTGAGCTTCAGTTGTCCGCCGTTAAGCTTGTATATGCCTGTCACGTTCAGTCCGCTTTCGTTGTTGTAGGTGGCGTTGAGGTTGCCGTCGCCGTCGAAGATGATGTAGTTCTCGCGCTGTGCGTCGAAATCGAGAGCGGCCTTGGCGCCCTCCTTTATATATATGTTGAAATTGGCATTGATGTTGCCCAAATCGACCTTCGGGGCTTTCTCTCTGGCGATTGTCGTGGTGTCGTTGAAGTTGACGAACTCTACAAGGCCGTCGAGTTCCTTTTCGGTCTCGAAGGCTGTCTCGGGCAGTACATAGGCAAAGTCGCTGTTGCTGAGCACGGTTAAATCTCCTGTCATCCTCAGGTTGTCGAGTGTTCCTCTGATACCGCTGCGCAGGTCGACGAACATCTTGCCGTATATTGTCTTGCCTGCCTTGTAGGGTGTGTTGAGTATCTCGTAGTTGCTTGCATTGAGGCGCAACTGCAGCTTGGGGTTGAGCGGTTGTGTGATGTCGGCTGTACCGCTTATCACGAACGGGCTGTTTGCTTTGTCGTATATGTGGAAGCGGTTAAACTTTGCGATGCTGTTTTCTATTGTGATTTTCTCCTCGGCCGGGTGCAGTGTGGCTCCGAGTGATGAGATGTATATGTATGTTGAGTCGAGCTTTAGGTATCCGTTGCTTGTGAGGCTGTCGGTTGTTCCTTTTAATGTGATTTCGCTATCGGCGTAGCCGTTGATGAGGGCTACGTCCTTGCCTATGAATGCCTGTGCCATTTCAAGAGGGAGACGGGTGAGCGACAGCTTGCCGCTCAAATGCTCTTTGTCACCGGCGGTGTAATTACCTTCGAGGTGTGCCACGGCTCTGCTGTTGTGTTGCAGCGTCAGTTCAAGGTTGTGCTTGTCGTCCTGCTCCATCATATATGTGAGCTCTATTTTCTCGTTGCCGATGGGTGTGCCTTCGTATGCAAGGCTGTCGACTGTGATATTGCCTTCGATGGTGTTGCCGGTTGCTGTGCTCTTGTGGTTGAGGTTTGCAGAGAGGTTTCCTGCTATGTGCGGTATGCCGGGTATCGAGCCTGTTATGCCGGATAGCGTGATGTTGAAAAGTTTGAGTGTAGTGTTGTTGCCGGCTTCTGCGTCGGCGGTTGTGTAGAGGTGGAGACCGCTGTCGTTGTTGTCTTTGAGCATAATATCGGCCTCAAATGTCTCTTTGCCTATGCTTATATAGTTGTCCTTGTTGAGGGTGAATGGCTTGCCTGATATCAGGGCTTCACGGTCGAAGTTTATCCTTGTTCTCTTTGGTGCAAAGTGTGCTGTGAGTCCAATCCTGCTGTCGGTTTCACTGATGTTGTCGCGAAACTTCAATTCTGCAGTCAGGCTGTCGGCGATTATGTCACCACCCAATGTTGCGCTGTAGCTGTTCTGCTCTTCGAGTGAGCCTGCCTCAAGGTTGGCTATACTTGCATTGTAGCTGAATAGCTCTCCATCCTGTCGTGTGGCTATAATTATGCTGTCAATTTCTACAGCATCGTATCCGAACCGGCTCACATAACCTTTTATGTTTATGCCGTTATCGGGTGATATATCTGCATCGAGATTTATCTTTTCTGTTTTTATTCCATTGTATGCCAGGTAGTTGTGCAGGATGTTGTTTTTGCCGCTATGAAGCTGCAAGGTTATATGTGGCAACAGTGCCTCAAAATCGGTCAGGCTATACATACTTTTGCTCGAGAGCATATTCTCGTATAGCCTCGGAATATCCTCAAAGGCGGTGAACAGCTTGTTGTATCCGCAATCCATCCGACCGCTGATGTCGAGGTCGCCGTTCTTGACCTTTAGGTTTGTGGCTTGCGGGTTGGTGTCGAATTCGAGCAGAAGTCTCTCGGGCGTAAATCTATTATCAGCGGTCAGGAGCTGGGTGTCCTCGCCGGTTATTCTTATGCTGTGTGTTTCATTGAGGTCGGTAGATGCAGCGATGTCAATCTTAGTCGATGCCTTGAGTCCTGCATCGGTTATACCGAGTTCCTTAAGGTCGGCAAGTGCAAGTTCTATGCTTGTGTGGTTGTCTATGCCATCGGGGGTGAAACGGCTGGTTGCGTTTATATCGAATGAGAGGTTCTTGTCGTTGCCTTCAATCTCAATGAGAGAAACGGTGTTCTTCTGTGTTGCCTTTGCGTTGAGCGACCTGAAGCGGTAGTCGGCATAGTAGAGCGTGTCTATTGCAAGGTTGACATCGTAGCGTGTGCTGTCACAGAATAGGTCGAGGCCTTGTCCACGGGCATCGAGATGCATTGTCAGGTTGTGCAGCGGTACATCGGGGATGATATGGTTGAGCGCAAGGCTTTTGATGTCGGCATTGGCTGTGTATGCCGTCTCGTTTATATTGTAGGTTGCGGTGGCATCAATTTCGCCTATGGTACCGCGCAGAGTAATTGCGGCGGCAATATTCTGCATTTCGTAATGTATCTCACCGTTTGCTATGACTTTGTCTCCGCCGGTATTGCCGTTGCTGCGGTATCCGATTATTCTTGGGATATCCTCAATTTCTCCGCTCAATGCCAGATGGGCTGTTCTCTTTTTAGCCTTGATAATGTCCTTTATATATCCGTTTGCATTTATTGTTCCCATACCCGGGACATTCACGGATATGGTGTCTATATTTATATCATAGATGTTGCCACTGAGGCTGGCATTGGCATTGAGCATATTGTCGTCAAACATCTGCAGCTTGTCGTATGCCTGTGGTGTCATAAACTTTATTAGGTCGCGCCTGTCTAACTTGAGTGACAGTTGTGCCGTGAACTTTTTGTCGAGAGGCAGAACCATTGTCTGCCACGGGATGATGCACTGCCCGTGGATGTGAGAACCGTTACGGCTGTTGAGGTGCAGCTTGTGCAGCTGCAGTGTGTCGTTGTTGCTTGTGAGACGTGCTGCGGCGTTGTCGATAACAATGCCTCCCGGCTGCTCCAAAGCAAGATGGGTGATGGTTGCATTAATGTCTTTTTGTGCAAATAACAGGTCGCCGGCCTTTATGTTTATGTTTCCAAGTTCTATGTGTTCGAGCGGTGCTGTTGTTTGTGTGCCGGTGCCTTTGTTGTACTTGAGCTCCCGACAGTC
Organism: uncultured Bacteroidales bacterium; assembly: GCA_937896105.1. The sequence continues at coordinate 5,065 of CALBKR010000188.1, read as the reverse complement.
CAGTGCAATCTCTTCTATGCCGTAACTGTTTGCCGGGATGTTGATGCATCCATTGTCAAGCTGGAGCTTTTCTATGTAAAGTGCAGCGCTCAATGTGTCGGATGGTACGGAAAGGCTTATGCGGCTCTCCTTTATGCTGCCGCGGCGAAGGTTGATTACCCATTGCGGCAACTCGCTGTCATCATCGGCAATGGTGTCGGGCAGTGTTATGTTTATATCGGCTTCTTGAATGTGCAGTTGTCTTATGTCGGCAACCGATGCTGTAAGGTCGGCATCTCTTGCTACAAGCCTTGCGTATCCTACGTTGCCGTCAATGCGGGCTGTGGATATCATATCGCGGGTGTGGATGCCAATCTCCTCAAACGACAGATGGTTTATCTCTACATCTCCCCTGAATAACGGGAGTAGTGAGATGTCGGCATTCACACTTTTGCCTTCGATGTATATGCTGTCGTTTTTCGATATGCTGAAATCGCGGATTTTTAACCTCAATGGGAAGGTCAGGCTTGCTGAACCTATCTCGATGTCGTATCCGCTGGCTGTGCTCACCTTGTGGCGTACCTCGTTGACAATGAAGCGTTGCACGGGTGGCAGGTATAACAAGGAAAACAGCAGAAGAAGGATAGCGACCGGTGTCCCGATGGCTATCATCACAATCTTTGCAACTTTTTGTTTCCTGCTTTTCTTTTCCATTTGTCACCGGGGTATCCCTGTTTGCATCTAAAAGCCCATTTCAACGCAAAAATAACCAAAAGCTACCGTTTTTTATTCAATGTGATGCATTACTTTATCACTTTTTTGCCCGAATATGGTTTTCTTCATTACTTTTAACAAATCTATGGCTGTAACTTTTGCCTTTAGTGATGCTGTTTCCATTAAAAATAGTTATTTTTGTACTAATAATTAATGTTTAATCGGAAAATTTTCCTTTCGGCTATGAAACAGATTCTGTTGGCATTGTCTTTGGTCGCACTGCTTGTTTCGTGTGACAGTGGAGAGAAGGTTAAGGTTGGTGATTCTAAAAAAGGTTTTGAGGTTAAAGACTTGAATAAGAACAGTCCCGACTGTGACCAGTATGTGCTTATGTCTACATCGCACGGCGATATTAAGATAAAGCTCTATCGTGAGACACCGCTGCATCGAAAGAATTTTATCAACCTGGTGATGAATGGTTACTATGACGGTCAGATATTCTTTAGGGTGGTTCCCGGTAAGTTGATACAGGCCGGTGACTATACATCGGCACACGACCGCAAATTCAGGAAGGATATGGGTGTGAGTGATGTCGATTATACAATTCCGTCCGAGATAAATCCGGCAAAGCGCGTTCACAAGCGTGGCGCATTGGCGGCTGCGAGCTATAACAAGGGCGAATATTCATCGGGCGCTCATTTTTACATTGTCTCTAACAAGAAGGTTAAAGAGAAAGAGCTCGATGCTGCAGAGAAGGCGTATACAAAGGAACTTCTGAACATAAAGTTCAAAGAGATACAAAAACCCCACTCCAAGGAACTTGCAAGGCTGAAGGAGAGTAAAAAGGATGCCGAGTTCAAGGAAAAATTCAGTGCTCTATACTCTGAGGCTAAAAGGCAGATGAAGGGTAAGGATTTCCACTATACCAAGGCGCAGCGTAATTCTTATCTGAAGGATGGCGGTATGCCTGAACTTGACCCGCATTATACTGTGTTCGGCGAGGTTGTAGAGGGTATGGATGTTGTCGATGCAATCTCTTGGGAGAGTGTCTACGAGCAGCGTCCGCGTAAGGATGTTGTGATAAATAAAGTGACTGTTGTCAATGCTGAATAGGGCTACTTTAAAAAACGGCCTGCGCGTGTTGCATATACCTGTCGAGGAGTCGCAGATGGTGTATGTTAATCTGCTTTATGGCATTGGTGCACGCGACGAGAGCTATGAACACACGGGCTTGGCGCATCTGCTTGAGCATCTTATGTTCGAGGGTACAAAGGCAGTGCCGTCATTCGACGAGCCTTTGGAGAGTGCAGGCGGTGAGAACAATGCCTACACGAACAATGATGTGACAAACTACTATATCTCTCTGCCCAAGCAGAATGCCGAGCTTGCATTCTGGATGGAGAGCGACCGTATGTGTAACCTTACGTTCGAGAAGAACAAGGTGGACGTGCAGCGCCAGGTGGTGATGGAGGAGTTCAAGCAGACGACGCTCAACAAGCCATACGGCGATGTCAGTATGCTGTTGCGGGCGATGGCCTACAAGAAACATCCCTACCGATGGTCTACAATAGGACGCAAATTGTCGCACATTGCCGATGTGCCTGTGTCCGTGATACGAAGTTTCTACAAAAGATATTATGCTCCCGACAATGCGGTGCTGGCTGTAGTCGGCAATATATCTTTCGCTCAGGTGATGGAGTGGAGTGAAAAGTGGTTCGGTGCTATCCCGTCAAAGGGTGTTGTCAAGCCACAGTTGCCTGTGGAGCCGCGCCAGGTGAGGCAACGGCGCAGAACGGTCTACCGCAATATCCCGGAGAATGCCTTGTATGTGGGATTTCATATGGGTGGTCGTCTCGATGCCGATTACTATCCTTGCGATGTTATCTCCGATATCCTTTCGAACGGTTATTCGGGCCGTCTTCTGTTGCATCTTGTAAAGGAGCAGAAACTCTTCTCGAAAATCGATGCCTTCATATCTGGAAGTGAGGATGCCGGGATGTTCTGGATTTATTCACGTGTTGCGCAGGGGGTGCGTGTTGAGGATGCCGAGGCTGCTCTATGGCGCGAACTCGAAGCCTTGAAAGATGAGCTTGTGCCCGAGGAGGAACTGGAGAAGGTGAGAAACCGCTTCGAGTCGGAATTCACCTTCAGGAATCTTAGTGGTGAGAACCTTAGCAATAATATAGCTCTTGCCGAGTTGCGTGGCGATATCGGTTCGCATATGTGCGAGCCGGAGCGTTACAGAGCTGTAACGGCGGCCGATGTGCGCTGTGCTGCAAGGGAACTTTTCCGCAAAGGAAACAGCTCTGTGCTCTATTATCTGAAAAAAGAATAGCTTGTATCTTGGGGTAGTAGCAGGAGATTGAACTATATTTCCTGCTATTCGAAGCTTTGCCACAGCCTGTCGGCCGGCAGTGGTGCTGTGATTTGTATCAGCTCCTTGGAAACAGGGTGTGTGAACTCTATGTAGCGCGCGTGCAGCGATATGCTGCCGTCGGGGTTCGAGCGCTGTGCTCCATACTTGAGGTCTCCTTTTATGGGACAGCCTATGGATGAGAGCTGGCAGCGTATCTGGTGGTGGCGTCCTGTCTTCAATTCAACCTCTATCAGGTTGTAGTTCTGCGATGCGGCAATGTGCTTGTAGTGAAGGAGTGCCCGTTTGGAACCGCTGACCTCTTTGGGGTGGGAGAAACTCTTGTTCATCTTTTCGTTGCGTACTATCCAACTTACAAGTTCGCCCTCGGATGGCATCGGCTTGCCTTTTGTCAATGCCCAATAGATTTTCTTCACGCCTCCTTCGCTGAACATTCTGTTCAACCTCTCGAGAGCCTTGCTTGTCTTTGCGAAGACCACAATGCCGCTCACCGGGCGGTCGAGCCTGTGCGGTAACCCGATGAAGACATTGCCGGGCTTGGCATATTTCTCCTTGAGATACTGCTTCATTGTGTCGCATAGCGACTTGTCACCGGTCTTGTCGCCTTGTACAATCTCGCCTGCAGCCTTGTTAATGACAATTATGTGGTTGTCTTCGTAAAGAACAGTCATCTTTATTGGATATTGGGATAACTCTTGTGTCCAAGAGCATTCAGTATAACCTTTTCTGTAAAGTGGTGCACGAACTTGTCGTCGTTGTTGCGGTTTATCATACCGTTGATGAACGGTATCTCAATCCCTTTGAGGCAGAAATGCAGGAAGCGTGCTGCAAGGTCGGGGCTTTCGGTGTTGAAGATACCTTTCTGGTTTCCCTCTGCTATGATGTGACGGAACAGGGCAATCTCTTTTGCATCGAAACTCTTGCGTATGTGTTCAACTATAAGTATGTAGTCCGAGTGCAGGCAACCGTTACGGAGTACTATGTTGCGAGTCATTTGCAGACGCACGAATATGAGTTTTATTATTTTTTTGTCGGCAGGCAGGCCGGATGTGGCAACATTTGTCACGGCTGCCGATATCTTGCGCACCTCCATCTCTATGCTTGCTTCAAGAAGTTCCTCCTTGCTCTGGAAGTATGTATATACAGTGCGGCGGCTTTTGTTGGCGGCTTTTGCAATGTCGTTCATTGTAATGTTGCCTATGCCTTGCTTCGAAAAAAGTTTTCTTGCGACTTTTATAATTTGTTCCCGTGTTTCTATTGTGGACATAGCGTCTCTGTTTTTTGCAAAATTACACAATTGTGCAGTTTTGTGCAAAGAATAATGTCCAAAAAAAATAAAAAAACAGCATTTAGAGGCTTTTGTAGGGTCGAATATGTCCTTTTTTGTGTTTTTTAGATTTATTATTGCAGTTTTCTTGCCAAAAATTTTGCCATAATTGTTTTTTGTGTTACCTTTGCATCAGTTTTAAGAACAGCATCGCGGGGTGGAGCAGTGGTAGCTCGTTGGGCTCATAACCCAAAGGCCGGAGGTTCGATCCCTTCCCCCGCTACTTTAAGGAGAGCAAAATTGCTCTCCTTTTTTCTTTTATGCATTTTTTCAAAAAAAATGGCCGTTATATTTTCTTTGTTCCGATATTTAATTTATATCTTCGCATAGATGTTTGGCTATGGCGAACAAGCCGTGTGCCTTGCTTGTTGATGATGATAGGAACTTTTTAAACAGATATAAAAATGAAAACACGTCTTGAACACGATTCGTTAGGCGAGATTCAGGTCCCGGCCGATGCTTATTATGGAGTGCAGACTTTGCGCGCGATGGTGAACTTCAAGGATATTACAGGCATTACCATCAGTGATCATCCCTATTATGTAAAGGCTCTTGCAATGGTAAAGTGGGCTGCGGCGCACGCGAATATGTCGCTCGGAACACTTGATGAGGAGATAGGTGCTGCTATAAAGAAGGCTTGCGAGGAGATTATGGACGGCGCTTTGGTAGAC
>CALBKR010000187.1 GCA_937896105.1 uncultured Bacteroidales bacterium | reverse complement strand
GCCCTTCGCCTGGCGAGCCTTGGGCGACATACGTACCCACTCGAGCTCACGTTCAAGAGTCTTGCGGCGCTTGCTTGCGCTCTTCTCCTCCTGCTCCATACGCTTTGTCTTCTGTTCGAGCCACGAAGAGTAGTTACCCTGCCAGGGAATTCCCTCGCCACGGTCGAGTTCAAGAATCCAGCCTGCAACATCATCGAGGAAGTAACGGTCGTGTGTTACAGCAATTACAGTACCCTCGTACTGGTTCAGGTGCTGCTCGAGCCAGTCGATGCTCTCGGCATCGAGGTGGTTGGTAGGCTCGTCGAGAAGAAGCACATCGGGCTTCTGCAGCAGCAAGCGGCAGAGAGCCACACGGCGGCGCTCACCACCCGACAGGTGGTCGACAAGTTCATCGGGAGCCGGGCAACGCAAAGCCGCCATAGCACGCTCGAGCTTGCTGTCGAGGTTCCACGCATCGGTCGCATCGATGATATCCTGCAGCTCGGCCTGACGGGCAAAGAGCTGGTTCATCTTATCCTCGTTCTCATAATATTCGGGCAAGCCGAACTTCTGGTTAATCTCCTCATACTCAGCAAGAGCATCAACGGTAGCCTGCACACCCTCTTTCACGCAGTCCATAACAGTCTTGCCATCCTGCAGCTGAGGGTCCTGCGGCAGATAGCCTACCGAATAGCCGGGTGACCAAACCACATTGCCCTGATAGTCATTGTCAAGGCCGGCGATAATCTTCATAAGGGTAGACTTACCCGCACCGTTCATACCCACGATACCAATCTTCGCACCATAGAAGAACGATAGATAGATGTTCTTAAGAACCTGTTTGTTAGTCTGCTTGATGGTCTTGCTCAAGCCCACCATCGAAAAGATGATTTTCTTGTCGTCAACTGTTGCCATAAATGTATTTTATAGTTTATATCATTCCCAATTTTTAAATTTTCCGCGAATATAACGTTTTTTTTGCGAAAAACGGCAACAAAAGCACCTTATATAATAAACTCATCAAGCAAATGAAGACATACCGCAACAATTTATGGATTTGAGCACCTCTCTTCTCTCTTTACGCACTTTAGCTAACACCATACGTGAGTCTTCAATATGAATTTCTTCATACATAAACATCCAACTTTCAATAGGCCATATTCTAGTGATAGTCAGTACATCACTCACAATTTTATCACACAACAAAAACGAACCACCTTCTTCAATAAGCTCATGTATTATAGTATTACACAAAGCTATAAACTTTATGTGGTCTCCAAGGTGACAGAACCACTCTTTTCCCATAATCTTCTTGGCTTTCCGCTCCACAATATCAATGCATAACCTGTTTATTTTATAATCATTCTCTTTGAAAGATTTACAAACCAAAGCCCCATCATTCTTACGTAGCCACCCGAAACGCTTCTTAAACCAATCTTTAATGACAAATCCTTCACTCTTGCCGAAAAACCAGACAGGGATTGAATAAAGTTCTTTGGTGATTATCTCAAAAAAGCGTATGTTGACATCCTTAAATGCTTCATTTACAGCAATGCCTTGATTGCCCTTCAACATTATTTCATTATGTACAAGGTTAAGGGAATCACAATTCTTTGCAAGTTTATTTGCAGCATCCTTCGCACGCTGTGCCTTCACTGCGCCCTCAAACTCAAACGGCAATGTAGCAACACCAATAGTCTTGAGCTTTCTTTTCCGACATTCTGCGGCTATTTGCGGTGCAACAGCAGAGCCATATTCACCACCAAGACAAGTTACAATGAATACTGTTTTAATTTCTTCATTCAGCAATGTATCAATATCTGGTTGTTCAACATTGTCTATGACTGCTTTTGTAAAGCTCATCTTCAAATCATTTACAATATTACAACCGCCACCACCAACGCCAACAAGCAGGACATCGGGAAAAATTGTAGTCATACTCTCTTTCATAATTTCATTCCTATATTTTTAAAATTTCCTTTTTGAATAAAATCCCTGCTCTGCCATAATAATGTGGCTTAACAGCATATCCTTTCTCGTTAGCAAGTTCCAGCAATCTGCTGTAAACAAACCAGAACCGATACCCGTGGGATGTTTCAAATTTTGACATAGGCGCGGCGCCATTCCACCACTCTGTTCTGTTTATATGATGTGCATATTCGTGTATAGCAACCTCTACAGCGTCACCTACTCCTTGCAGGTCATAGATAGTTATTGTAGAATTATGATGCGTATATGACGCGAGAATTCTTTTACACCTTCTTCTTGAGATTCTAATGGCGAAAGGCAACTTGCAATCATATATTGCAAGAAGCATTGCTTTCAAATCTTCAGTTGTTTTTCCTTGTACTTTCAAATTATTCATACTGTATAAATTTAATTCCGCACAAAGAAAAATAAGACCTCTGCCAATACGTAGCAGAGGTCGGAAGAAATAAATATTAAGGATATTTTATTATTGAGAACTAGAGATTTTCATAGTTATTTCATTAGGATGCCCTTCTATCTCTTCAAGAGTTTGATACAATTTGTCTTCTAAAAATCTTTTAAATTCAGCACCATCATCTACTGTTACATCACGGAACAAATCTAATATTTTATTTTCGTATTTTTTCAACCACTCCCATCCGTGAGGATATTTTTCTTTATCATCATGAACATTCCATCCATTTATACATTTATGACATGAATATCCACTAATAGGTTCCAAAAAATGTTTACCAATATAAAAGGTCATTCCGTAAGTCGTAAAGCAATCAAAAAGAATATACAAATCCCAATCTCCTTTTTTGAAACCTATGCAAAACATACGATTTTCATCATAACAAATCCTCAAATCATACTGCAAATCTTTGGATTTTGCAATATTTTCAACAATAGGTTCCAATTTCTCTTTTATTAGCTCCTGCATATAGAAAACTCTCAGTTTCTCAATCTCTCCATTTAGTTTCTCTATGTTTTCTTTTTTCTTCTGCAAGACATCTATTTTACCCTCTAGGTTCTCATCGTTAAGATTTAATCTCTCAACAATAAAATCTTTTATTTCCATATACATTTCTTTTTCGTTTGTTCTTAATTCAAAGAGGCCTTCCAAATAGTCAATATAAAGTATCACAGACGATCTTAATAATACCTCATTTTCGTTCACGGAAAGCAAAACATCCTCTTTTAACCAATTCAACACATTCTCTCGAAATGTGACTGTGTGATAACGATTCTTAAAATCCTCGCGAAGTGTTGGTTTTTTGTACTTCAATGAGCATTCTTGTTGATTGCACTTGTCACAGCACTCCTCCCAATCGTGCCAGCTACAATCATTTGGTTCGTAGTCTTTTGAAGATGGCAAAAAGACAATATATATTTGATCAAGTCTAAACCCTTCCTCCGCTTGCAGCTTTCTTATGTATCGAGCTAACTGGTTTTTTTGTAATACTGCATCGTGAATCTTATTTTCGAAAATAAGAGCATACTTGCCAGGCTCACGCACTGATAAGTCTATTCGATATTGTTCGGCCTCAATTATAGGATTTGTTCCTATATCTAATTTTGAGTTAAATTCAGTGATGAACTTTCTTGCAAAGCTCTTCAAAATTTTATATTCCCCATTGTGTTGGTAACGTAGCATAGCACAAAGTATGCGGCTGTTGGCAGTTTCTTTAGCATGTAATTCTTCAATGGGATTTACATGATAAGGATATTTGTTTATTACTTCATGTTTTTTGGCAACATACTTTTCTGCTAATGATAAAATTGAAGAATAGTCTTCAAATTTTTGTGTATCAGTTATTGTGCTTTCCATAAGTATGATAATAGTTATTATTCTCCCATTCTCTTTTCACTCTTATATTTTCCCCACATGCGTTCAATCTTCCCGGCAATCTCTTCGCGCAGCCACTGAGGTTCCAACACCTCAACATCCTCGCCGTGACGCAACAGTTCCTGCTGGAAATCATATTCCGGGCGAAGAGAGTAAGTGAAAATACTATAATCTTCGTTCCGTTCAATCTCCGTTTGAGAATTATGCAGTTGCAGGCTGCGTATATAGTTTGCTTGCGTGGCTGTAACCTTCATCTTTACTGTCTCCGTGCCCATTGTGCGGAAAACGCCAAAGCAGCCATCAAAGAACTCTTCGGCATTCCAATCCTTGGGCATATCGAAAGTCTCTTTAAGCATTTGAAGCTGCGATATCCTGTCGAGCGAATAAACCATCGGTGGTTTGTCGTTATAATATATACTCCGGGCAACCAGATACCAGCGCTGTCTGAATAGTTTTATGCAGAAAGGTTCAACATCAAAACTGCTTTCATCATCGCTCCAATAACTTTGGTAGGTAATATTAAGAACCCGGTTGTTCTTCATTGCCTCAACGATTGTCTGGAGATATTCCTGCCCCGACGGCACATTCTCTAAAAGAATACGTTCTCTAATATTATGGCAATTGGACAAAGTGTTAACCACACTTGCTGTATTATAGAGCCACGACAACACACCGCCGCTATTGATATCCTCCTCGTTCTCAATGTAATAACGGTACAGGCCTCGCCTTTCATTCACAATGTTTATACCGAACACATCCCATATTTCGTCCTTCCAATTATCGAACGTACGTTTTGGTAGTTCCACACCTCTGCTGATGTCATCTTGCAGCCATAATTTATTCAGATCCTTGAATGAAAGCCTTTTGTTCCAATAGATTGTCTCTATTACCCACACATATTTGCTCATCAGCCCCTGTCCTTTGTCGTTGTTCATTTTGGTTACTTTATTTCTTCAACGCAAATATAAAGCAAACATACGCCATTCAATAGCAGAGGTTTAGAAAAAAATAAGAATTTATTGTTCTTGACTGGAATTTTAACAGTTCCTTATATTCTTTTTCTGTTTGCAACAAAGTATGTCACAACGACCAAGAATGTCAGCGCCTCGCTGAGCGGCACGGCAAGCCACATTCCTTCGGAGCCGAGCCACTGCGGCAACAGGAGGAAGGATGGAATCATAAACAGCGCGCCGCGCATAATAGCGAACAGCATTGCCGGCACAACCTTCTCGATGCTTTGGAAATAACCTATTGCAATAAGGTTCAGTATAAAGAAGAGAAAGCCTGCGGCAAAATAGGGAAAGCCCTCAATGGCAATAAGCGCCGCCGGGTCATCGGCAGCTATAAACAGATGCACCAACGCCTGTGGAAATAGCGTGAATGCCACAATCGAAAGCAGCGAACTCACCACACCCGTGCGCACCGATATCGAAAGCGTCTGTTGCACCCTTTCATTGTTCCCAGAACCATAATTGTAGCTTATGATAGGCTGTGCCGACTCGGCGATGGAATTGCCGAACATAAAGACGAACGGCAAGTAGTAGCAGGCCACCCCAAATGCAGCGACACCGGCGTTGCCCAGGTATTCCATAAAGACATAGTTGCCGGTAATCATCAACAGCGCCATCGTCAGCTCTCCCAAGAATGCCGAGAAGCCAATCTTGCACTGGTAAGCAATGTTACGCAAGGTAAGCCTAATGCTTGTCAGCGACATCTTCAGCTTGCGGAGCATCAAGGTATCGGCATACCGCAACAGATAGACAATAGCCATCACGCCGCCTATCACAGCGCTTATCAGCGAGGCGATAGCGGCACCCTTGACACCCATCCCGAGGGGGAAGATAAAGAGCCAGTCAAGGAACATATTTGCAACGGCAGGCACCACGTTGCACCACATTGCATATTTTGGAGCACCGTCGAGGCGTATGATGAACAGGCCCACCATCGACCACATCTGCGCCACGCCCGAGGGCATCAGATAGACCATATAATCCCGCACCATAGGCAGCAGCGTGGGCGATGCACCAAGCAGATAGGAGAAGCGCTCGGGCATAAGCTCCACAACGACAATAGCCACAAGCACGGCAAGTGTTGAGAACCAGATAGCCTGTGTCACGTTGATGCGTGCGGCCTTTACATTCTTCCGCGACAGGTGTATCGATGCCACCACCGAAGCGCCCATTCCCACCATCAGTGCAAAGCCGCTGAGTAACATAAATATCGGGTAGCAGATGTTTATGGCAGCTATTCCGTTGCTGCCTACGCCCCACCCCACGAACATACCGTCGACAACCGTGAGCAATG
>CALBKR010000186.1 GCA_937896105.1 uncultured Bacteroidales bacterium | reverse complement strand
CTCATCATCGGCAACACCGTTATGGGCAAGGGAGCACGCCGTGCCGATGGTAGCAGCTATGAATTCGACTGCGGCACACACGGTGCACCACTCGGTGGCGACGCATACATCAACACAATAAAGAACCTTGGCGGCGATGTGGAGAACCCGTTCGTGTTCTTCCCCGAGGTTAAGGAGATGTATGACAAGCGCCTGGCCGAACTGCGCAAGATTGTTGCAGAGCGCAAGCAGGCAAAGGCTGCCTGGGCTGCAGCCAACCCCGAAAAGGCACAGAAACTCGAGAACTGGTTCAGCGGCAAGCAGCCGGCAATTGACTGGGCAGCTATTGAGCAGAAGGCCGACGCTCCCACACGTAACGCATCGGCAACAGTGCTCGGCATCCTTGCAGAGAACTATGAGAATATGATATGCTCGTCGGCCGACCTGAGCAACAGTGACAAGACCGACGGCTTCCTAAAGAAGACACACGCCTTTACACCAGGCGACTTTAGCGGTGCATTCCTGCACGCCGGTGTTTCGGAGCTCACAATGGCCTGCGTATGTATAGGTATGGCACTGCACGGCGGTGTAATAGCAGCTTGCGGAACATTCTTCGTGTTCAGCGACTATATGAAACCGGCAATACGTATGGCAGCCCTTATGGAGCTCCCTGTGAAGTTCGTGTGGTCACACGACGCATTCCGTGTAGGTGAGGACGGCCCCACACACGAGCCTGTAGAGCAGGAGGCTCAGGTGCGCCTAATGGAGAAGGTAAAGAACCACAGCGGCAAAAATTCAATGCTTGTACTGCGCCCGGCCGATGTAAACGAGGCGACACAGGCCTGGAAACTCGCTATGGAGAACGACAATACCCCGACAGGCCTCATCTTCTCACGGCAGAATGTGAACAACCTCCCTGTTGGAACAAGATATGAGGATGCAGCAAAGGGCGCATATATCATTGCTGGCAGCGATGAGGATTATGACATTATCCTTCTTGCATCAGGTTCCGAGGTATCGACACTTGTTGACGGTGCAAAGCTGTTGAAGGCCGATGGCATCAAGACACGTATCGTTTCTGTTCCGTCCGAGGGTCTCTTCCGCACACAATCCAAGGAGTATCAGGAGAGCATAATCCCAACAGGCGCAAAGGTATTCGGCCTCACAGCAGGCCTGCCCGTGAACCTCGAAGGCCTTGTAGGTGCAAACGGCAAGGTTTGGGGCTTGCAGTCATTCGGTTTCTCGGCACCATACAAGGTGCTCGACGAGAAACTTGGCTTCACTGCAGAAAATGTGTATAACCAGGTAAAAGCAATGTTATAATGGAGAAGATTGGTTTGGCAAGCGACCACGCAGGCTACCCGTTGAAGGAACAGGTAAAGGAGTGGCTCACAGCAAAGGGATTCGAGTGTGTTGATTTTGGCACACACAGCACCGAAAGTTGCAACTACCCCGATTTCGCGCACGCTCTTGCAGCAGCCATTGAGAATGGTGAACTCTCAAGAGGCATTGCTATTTGCGGAACAGGCAACGGTATCAATATGACCCTCAACCACCACGATGCAATACGCAGTGCACTATGCTGGATGCCTGAAATTGCAGCACTTGCCCGCCAACACAACGACGCCAATGTTATGGTAATGCCCGGGCGTTTCATTGAGAGCGCAACAGCAAAGGAGTGTGTGGAGATATTCATCTCTACCCCATTTGAAGGCGGCCGTCACCAGGCACGCATCGATGCAATTCCTGTAAGAAAGTAAACTATATACCTTATATATAAAAGAGTGTGACTAAAAAGCAAATTTCTACGTTACGTTTGGCTTCAAAATCCTCATTTACGCTTAGTAAACTGCGGTTTTGAAGCCTTCACAAGCCTTGAACTTTACTTTTTATTCACGCCTCATACAAAAGAAGGAGACTTTTGAAGTGAACCCCAAAGTTTTTTTGTCCAAACTTTGGGGTTCACTTCATTTTGGCTCACCTTCTTTTATTTGCAAACGTTCAATCTAAAACCACGCTGTATACTTACTAAAAATAGCTTACACTATATATTCATTTTAAGCAGTAAAACACAACACTTTTATACAAATCCTTTTCATTTTTTCCATATTTATTGTTAAATTATGAAAAAGTATAATCACAACTACACATTTAATATACTTTTGTGCAAAATTTAAACAAGAGAGAGAATATAATTTAAGTTTAACTATAACAAGATTACTATGAAAAGGATTTTCTCAAGTATTGTAATGGTATCGCTTGCAGTTTCTACATTTGCAGGCGGTCTTTTGACAAACACAAACCAACACTCTGCATTCGTACGCAACCCGGCACGTTATGCATCGTTGGAAACGGATGCTATCTACTTCAACCCGGCAGGAACAGCCTTCTTCAAGGAGGGATGGGCACTGTCGGCCAACTGGCAGATGATATGGCAGGACCGCGACATCGAGAGCACACTCACAAAGAAATCATACAAAGGTGAGGTATATGTTCCCTGTATGCCCACAATCCTTGCTTCCTACACAACAGGCAAATGGTCGTTCAGCGGCTTCTTCGGCATCCCTGGCGGTGGCGGAAATGCAAAGTTCAACGATGGCTTGCCTGCTTTCGACGCAATGGGCGGTGCTCTTGTAGCAGCACAGGGAATGACAGCAACATCGGCTTTCGAGTCTACACAGTATGTATTTGCACTGCAGTTGGGCGCTGCCTACAGGATTTCAAACAATTGGTCGGTGTATGCAGGTATCCGCGGCAACTACATCACCGCAAACTACTCGGGTGCCATTACAGCCGTAAACCCATTGGCGGGAGCAGTTGGCAAGGTACTTGAACTCGATCTCAACCAGAACGGTTTTGCTGTTGCTCCTGTAATTGGCGTAGACTACAAGATTGGCAATTTCAACTTTGCTGCAAAATATGAGTTCCAAGCTGTTACAACCGTAAAGAACAGCACAGACAAGTTCGAGAGCGAGCTGCTGGCTCCTGTACTCGGCGATGCGAATCTTGACGGGAAAATCGACAACCTTACAGCAATGATGCCGGCACTCGGCAGCCTTTCGACACTGCAGAGCGGCAAGAAACTGCGCAACGACACCCCGGCAATGCTGTCACTTGCAGGCTCTTGGCAGGCAACATCGTGGTTCAAGGCTATGCTTGGCGCTACATATTACTTTGACAAGGATGCAAAGGTGGAGTCACTCCTCGGCGGTGCCGACAACAACATAAATCTCGAGCGTAACACATACGAACTGCTGGCCGGTGTCGAGTTCAACGTCACAAAGAACCTATTGCTCTCTGCCGGTGTACAATACAGCGATTTCGGTGTAACCGAGAAATATTTGAGCGACCTCAACTTTGTCAACGACTCTTTTATGACCGGTATCGGTGCAAAGTACAGCTTCAACGAGAATTGGGACCTGAATGTCGGTTTCTGCTATGCCGCTTATGCCGACTGCGAGGCACAGACATCGAGCTACACACGCAACACATACAATGCAACAGTCGGAGTTGATTTCCGATTCTGATAACCATTTCATAAACTAACGATACAGGCGCCTTGTTCCGCGGAACAAGGCGCCTGTATCGTTAATACGCACTTAAATCAACATTCTGCTATTCCGTTGCCAATATTAGGCAAATTCACCTGCTCGAACTTGTATCCGAGACGCTTCAGCTCAATGGCAGCACCGATGCGGTACATAACCTTGACCACACGGGCATATACGTGGAATGCCATCGGAGACTGCGGCTCGATATTCTCGCGGCGGATGAGCGTCAATGCTGCCTCGCCAAGCCTGCGCATCATCTCCTCGATACCCTTTGCCTCGCGCGACTCCAAATGAAAGCCTATGATATCACGCACTATGTGCTCGTCCATATCATCGAAACCTTGCCCACCATAGTAACTGCTGAAGGCATCCTGACTGTGTGCAGCCCAATCCGCATCCCACTGATGAGCCACTGCCATACCAAGATAACCCGCCCAGGCAATTGCCACAGTAGGATAATCGGAGATGTTAGGAACAGCATCGGCCATATATTCGGGTGCCATCACAGCCCAACGGGCATCGATGTCATCTGTAGCAAGCAGTGTCCCATCGAGCACAGCATACTGCTTGCAAAGGCGTAAAAGTTCATCAGTAATACGGCTCTCGAAACTCTCTAAATAGACCTTGTTCACCATAGCTATTCCTTTAATTTATCTGTAACCTTTTCCTCAAGCGACGACAGGAAATCCTTTGCAGCCTTGGCATCGGAGAAGGTGAACACCTTGCCCATTATACCCAATGACACGACATATTCCTTATCCATCCATCTTATCTTGCCAAGCGTAAAGACACCATAGTTGTCAATAGTGAGCATCTTGTCGACAACCTCACGCACAAACGCCACATCCGTTGCCTTGTCGGCAAATTTTGTATCCTTTATACCCGGCAGCAGATTTCCGGCCTCGACCTCATCCACGATGGCAACCGCCACACTGCGCACGTGAGAAGATTTCTCTGGTTTTGTCTTTGCGCAGATAAGGCCGGCAACAAGGAGAAATACAAGAAGATAGAAGAGGGATTTCATAACAGTGTCATCTCTTTACAATACGTGCAATATATTTGCCGATAATGTCGAATTCAATATTCACAATAGTCCCAACCCCAATGGTATGGAAGTTTGTGTGCTCGAACGTATAAGGTATTATCGCCACCGAGAATGTATCGTCGGTAGGCTCGCACACCGTAAGGCTGACACCATTCACGGTCACCGACCCCTTGTCAACAGTAAGGTAACCCTTGGCAGCCATTTCGGCATCGGCTGTATAACGGAAGGTGAAATACCAACTGCCATCGGTATCGCGCACCGAAACGCACTCGGCTGTCGTATCCACGTGACCTTGCACGATGTGCCCGTCGAGACGGCCGTTCATCATCATAGAGCGCTCTACGTTTACCTTATCGCCGACCTTGAGATTACCGATATTGGAGCGTTGCAGAGTTTCACTCATAGCCGTTACCGTATATTCATCACCACTGATGTCCACCACTGTCAGGCAGACACCGTTATGTGCAACACTCTGGTCAATCTTCAACTCATCGACAAACGAACAGGTGAGTGTAAGATGCAGGTTCCCCTGCTCACGCACCAAGCGGCGCACCGTTGCAAACTCCTCTACAATACCTGAAAACATAATATGAAATATTTATTTTATTAGCAAATATATTATCTACTGCGAAGATACGAATAAACGAGCGAGAAATATCAAGCTTGCTTGAATATTTTTCAAAGCGAGTGCAGAAGTTAGCTACACCGCAAGGTGAAGATAACAATAAACAAGCTAAAAACAAAACGAAGCCATCATGTACCCTGCATATAGGTAGAAAAAAATTGGAAAGCACTTACGCACTTTCCAATTCTGTTTATAAGGCAATGCTTACTTAGCGCATTTCTCGCAAGAAAGCACCTTCCAGATACCTGCAGCAAGCAAAGCACCTACGAAAGGACCTACGATGAAAATCCACAACTGCTCAAGAGCCGCACCGCCCTGGAAAAGAGCTGGACCGATTGAACGTGCCGGATTCACAGATGTACCTGTATAACGGATACAAACGAGGTGAACCAGAACCAAGGTAAGACCGATAGCCAAGCCTGCGAAGTTGCCTGCCCCCCCCTTGCTGTCTGTTGTACCGAGCACAACAAG
>CALBKR010000185.1 GCA_937896105.1 uncultured Bacteroidales bacterium | reverse complement strand
TGCAGGTAGAATGACCCGAGGTTTGTCGATGCCCTGTCTATGTAGCCGTCGCTGCCTATGCCCGATAGGCGCATATCCACTGCCCAGTGGTCGTGCAGGATGCCTGTGCCTGCACGCAGTGTGGCTTTCCAGGTGTTGAACGAACCGTAGGAGCCGCTGAGGCCTGCGTAGGGGCGGCTTTCGGATGCATCGGTCTTCAGGTTGACACTTGCACCAAAGGCGCCTGCTCCGTTTGTGGATGTACCCACACCGCGCTGTATCTGGACATCCTTGACCGATGATGCAAGGTCGGGCATATTCACCCAAAAGACATTGTGGCTTTCGGCGTCGTTGACGGGGATGCCGTTTGCCGTTACGTTGATGCGTGTGCCGTCGGTGCCGCGTATGCGCAGGCTTGTGTAGCCTATGCCTGCTCCTGCATCGCTTGTCACTACCACGCTTGGCGTCACCGAGACAAGGTAGGGAAAGTCGAGGCCTGTATTGGCCTTGGTAAGCTGTTCCTTGCCGATGTTGGTGTGCGCTACGGGCGTGGCTTCGCTTGCTCTTGTCGCTGTTATCTCCACTTCCTGCAGGTGTGTGTGCAGGCTGTCACTCACTGCCTCCTGTGCGTGTAGCACGGGAGATGATGCTGCCAATAGAAGGCAACCAAGCAATGTTCTCTTTCTCATTGCAAATCCAATTTTTGTGGAGCAGGCAAAAAAAAGAAATCCGCCAGGCTCCGTCGTTAAACAGAAAATGGGGATTTTCTTAAGTCGAAAACCGAAAAGTGAAAGGCTGTTTCACGTTTTGTCCTCGTCGGACTGGCTTTTGCGTTTCAGTTTCTCGTTTTCAGTTTTCCGTTTTCCTACGCCGGCATTACCCGGATCAGGTTCTTGGGTATGATCTCAGCCTCTGTGCTGCAAGTGCAGACAAGTTTAGGCACCCCGTAATTGAAATCGGCGGCAAATGTAATACAAAGCCCCGGATAAAACAAATTTGATGAGTGTATTTGTTCTTCGTGTGCAATTTTTGCTTTTTACAATTGAGTTGCTGCGATATTTGCCCTTTTTTTGTATCTTCGCACTGCCTTATTATTTTTTTTATAAATGATTCTTCCATTAGTTTATTTTGTCGTTGGCATTGTACTTGTTATCTTTGGTGCCGACTGGCTGACGAAGGGTGCATCGGCACTTGCGCGGCGTTTCAACATAAGTGAACTTGTCATTGGCCTTACAATAGTTGCAATCGGTACCTCGTTGCCCGAACTGGTTATAAGCACCGGTGCGGCTATCAAGGGCAGTTCCGGCGTTGCTTTGGGTAACATCATTGGCAGTAATATTTTCAACGGCCTTCTCATTTTAGGTGTGGCTGCGCTCATAGCGCCCATCAGGTTCAACAGGAAGATGCTCTCGCGCGAGCTGCCTTTCAACCTGCTGGCTTCGGTTGCGCTGTTGCTTGTGTCGGGCAGTATGCTTGAAGGCGGTGCTCCGGGTGAGACGATTACACGTTACGGCGGTCTGCTCCTGCTCTGCTTTTTTGCCGTGTTCCTGCGTTACACCTTCTCAATCGAGGGCGGTGGCAATGAGGCCGCAGAGAAACCTATGACGATGAAAAAAGTTCTGCTGTTGCTTGTCTGCGGCCTTGCAGCGCTTATCTTTGGCGGTAACCTGTTCGTTGACGGTGCGACGGAGGTGGCACGTGCGCTCGGGCTCTCCGAGGCGGTGATAGGCATTACCATTGTGTCGGCAGGCAGCTCATTGCCCGAACTTGCGGTGTCTGTGAACGCCGCGCGCAAGGGAAACGTGGGCATTGCATTGGGTAATGTGCTTGGCAGTAACATCCTTAATATATTCTTCATTCTCGGTGTGAGTGCGGTTATAACGCCAGTCTCGCTCGACGGCTTCAGCTATGTCGATTACTATGTGCTGCTCGGCTCGTCGCTGCTCATATATGCCGTGTCGCGATTTGGCGGCGGAAAGGCACATATAACACGCTTCGAGGGTGCAGTGCTTGTTGCAGCGTATGTAGCATATACGACCTATCTTATAATGTGTGCGTAGGGTGCAATGCTTTGTGCGACTGCCAAAATGTCATTCTTTTGACGAAAGTGAAATCGCAAAGTGCATTTTTGTCGCAAAAGTGATGACCGAACATTCTTGGCACGGTTTTGGTTATAGATATAATGTGCAGGCGTGCAAATCGCGCTTTTTAACAATAGGACAACATAATAACAATTAAAAATAACAGACTATGAACATTAAACCATTGGCAGACAGAGTGCTCATATTGCCTCAGCCTGCAGAGGAGAAGACAATCGGCGGTATCATCATCCCCGACACAGCAAAGGAGAAACCACTACAGGGTAAGGTCGTTGCCGTCGGCTGTGGCACAAAGGACGAGGAGATGGTAGTTGCAGTGGGTGACCAGGTTCTTTACGGCAAGTATGCCGGCACCGAGCTTGAACACGAGGGTGAGAAATATCTGATTATGCGCCAGAGCGATGTGTTGGCGATTTTAGGATAAAACCATCTTTGGCTTATACTGAGCGGAGTTTCGGTTAAATGTAAGATTCTTCACTGCGTTCAGAATGACAGTTTTATCAGTGATTTTTTATATAATACTAATTGTAGAATTTTAAAGTAGTTTCAAATATTATGGCAAAAGAGATTCTATTCAATATGGATGCTCGTGACCAGCTTAAGAAGGGTGTCGACGAGCTTGCAAATGCAGTGAAGGTTACACTTGGTCCCAAAGGCCGCAATGTAATCATCGAGAAGAAGTTCGGTGCTCCGCACATCACAAAGGACGGTGTGTCGGTTGCCAAGGAGATAGAACTTGCAGACGCTTATATGAACACAGGTGCACAGCTGGTGAAGTCGGTCGCTGCAAAGACAAACGACGATGCGGGTGACGGTACAACAACAGCTACTCTGCTTGCACAGGCTATCATTACAGAGGGCTTGCGCAACGTGACAGCCGGTGCCAACCCAATGGATTTGAAACGCGGTATTGACAAAGCTGTGACAAAGGTTGTCGAGTCTATCAAGGAGCAGAGCGAGGAGGTAGGCAACGACTATGACAAGATTGAGCAGGTTGCTTCAATATCGGCAAACAACGATGCCGAAATAGGCAAGCTTATAGCTGATGCTATGCGCAAGGTTTCGAAGGATGGCGTAATTACTATCGAGGAGGCAAAGAGCCGCGATACTACCATTGGTGTTGTCGAGGGTATGCAGTTCGACCGTGGCTATCTTTCGGCATACTTCATTACCGATACCGAGAAGATGGAGTGCCAGATGGAGAACCCCTACGTGCTCATCTATGACAAGAAGATTACCACACTCAAGGATATGCTCCCCATTCTGGAGCCTGCCGTGCAGACAGGCCGTCCTCTGCTCATCATCGCCGAGGATGTTGAGAGCGAGGCTCTCACCACATTGGTTGTAAACCGTCTGCGTACACAGCTCAAGATTTGTGCAGTGAAGGCTCCGGGCT
>CALBKR010000184.1 GCA_937896105.1 uncultured Bacteroidales bacterium | reverse complement strand
AGGCGATATAGAAAGTATAAACTATATTATTAATGAAGTAAAAAAACATAATATTAATATAGAAAAAATTAATGTTAGATTATCAAAAAAAGTATATAGTAGTGAAGAATTAAATGAACTCAGTCATGAACAGTTCATAGAGAATTTTTTTGCTGATACAATTGAAAATGAATTATCTATGTTTTTGAACTTTTTTAAGAGGAAGGCTGAAATTTTTAATAAGAAAAAGCACTTTATATCCAATTTTTTGAGAAAACGTTTTTCTAAACAACTTGCTTATCAGCACATTCGCACAAAATCAACAAGAACTACAATCGACGGAATGTCTGATTGTTTGCAACAAGTACTTGTTGCAATGAACGCATCTGAAAATAATATAAAAGCTTTTCAGACAACCAAAGATTCCACCAAATTGATTCACGGGCAAATGATAACTAATAAAGCCGAAATCAAAAAATTATCTCAAACGTTTAATAATTATATATGGATTCTTGCTATAAACAAAACTAATGAAGAATTTTATACCACGGATAAGCCTATAACCACACGACCTCATGTTACACATCAATTCATGTCAATGTCGGGGCTTGCGTCAAAAGGTGTTGAGGTGTTTTATCCTATTTCTCCCAAAATAATGCTTATTATGTTTGAGCGAGAATATCACAAGGATATAAGAAATTTAGACCGTCATTATTTTGTTATAGACAATGTTTAAGTGCAATCTTTTCAACCCGTTTTGTGTTTTCTAAGTCAGGTGATTTTGATATAATAAACGAATTACTCAAAGCAGACAATACTATTTTTGACAGACCTAATATTTCTCTTTCTTGGAATGGACAAACTTATTATCCGCAAGGAAAATAAGTTTTAAAAATCGAAAAGTTTTTGAATTACGATATTATATATACTCGCTTTTTATATATTTGGCAATCAAAATCTCCATAAATAAACTTTTCGTTTATTCCCATAAAATCTAATTCTTGGAGAATGTTTTCTTTGTTTTCTACCACAATGACAAATTCCGGCCAAACCCTCTGTTGTGATAATATATGGGTACCATATGTATCTTCATCATAAGACAAATGTGCCTGATAAACAAATAAGCCTTGCTGATTTCTACCTCTTTCAAAAGTAAGAAATGGCGAATATATGAAATTGGGTATGCAATTGAGCCACCATGTTGTAGCTTGAGAATTGTGGATTTCTCTTAAAAATTCCTGTAACATTAAAACGTATTCTAATACAGGAAGTCTTAAAATGCTATTTTTTTCTATACTTCTAATAAGTTCTCGATTCTCTTCAACAAATTTGTAGTTCATTTTAAACTCATAATTACCATCATTGTATTTTGGGAATCTAGAACTTTTTGAAAACGGTGATTGAAAATCTACTAAGTAGTATTTCCAATCATCATTAAGTTTTTTTAAGTAATAATGAAACTTTTCAGGATGGTTTTTTTCGAAGTTAACAAATTTTTCATATAAAGATATTAGTAAGCCTTCTTCATTTTTTGAAAAACGTTCTAATAGGTTGTCATCTTCATGTCCAGAAAGAATATCTGTAATATCAATTAAATCATCGCTTAGTAGATAAACAAATCCTCTTGAAGTATCGAATTTTGAAGAGTTATCTACATATGGTTGACAAGCAAAAAATAGTGCAATCAATGGAGACCTAGTGAAATCTATCAAATTAGTAGGCAATCCATGATGCTGAGCAAAAGCAAGAAAATCTTTACGTTCATCGTCAGTTAAACGATGATATATTTCTCTTTTATATTCATTTTTCATTTGTATGTAAGGATATTCCCCGTCTCTTAAGGCGGATGATATTGTATTATGGAAATTAGTAGGTTCGCCTCTAAAAATGAAGTTTGAAAATTTATCGGTAGAAGAGTAAAAAATGTGGCAAAAGTTGATTTTTTAGGGTGAACGCGCAAATTCGGGGCCTAGCTAGAGTTATAACTCCGGATTACACAGCGCGGCATCGCGTTCGAGTTGGCGTTGCAGTTCGTCGATGGAGGCGAAGCGGCGCTCGTCACGAATCTTCAGGCGGAGGTCCACCTCTATCTCGCGACCATAGAGGTCGCCCGCGAAGCCGAAGATATGTGTCTCGAGCAGGCGTGTCTGCCCATCCACCGAGGGGCGCAGGCCGATATTTGACATTGCGTTGTAGAGCTTGCCATCGAGGCGCACCTGCGAGTAATATACTCCGTTATCAACCTTTATATCTCGTGCATCGATATTGGCTGTGGGGAATCCCATCTTGCGGCCCAGCTGCGCTCCGTGTATAACCTCGCCCTTGATTATCATACCTTATATATATTATATATTTTGGGTGAGTTTTTGCACCAGCGAGAACTCCGAGAAGAACTCCTTGGCCAGCACGCGCAGCACCGTATATGAAGGTATTGCGAGCAACATACCCAATATGCCGGCCATATAACCGGCAACAAGAATTACCAAAAATATCTCCAGCGGATGCGCCTTCACACGCTCCGAGTAGATTGTGGCCTGCAGAACAAAGTCATCAAAGCCCTTGATACAGAACAGCGTGCAGCATATCAGCAGAGCCGTATGCATAGCACTCATACCATCGATAGGCGTCACAATGCCGATAAATGCCGCTATCACACCACCCATCAGCGGGCCTGCGTAGGGGATGACGTTCATAATACCCATCACAAAGCCAATGAGCAAGGCGTTGTCGGTCTTCATACCCCAGAGAATCATCGCCGTAGAGATCACGACCATCAGTATCAGACTCTCGGTCAGGATTCCCGTAAAGTAGCGTGACAAAAGGTATGTTATTGAGTCCAGCGCACGAGTAACGTTCTGTTGCAGTCGCTCGGGGAACATAGCCTTTACCATAGCATAGAACAAACCATCCTCCTTGAGGAAGAAGAAGGTGATAAATGCAATCGAGAAGATGGCAATCAGTGCCGATAGGGCAGTGCCGATGATCGAAGTAAAGGTGTTGTTGATGGTATTGTAGTTGATAAACTGACGCAGAGTGTCGATAATCGTATCCGATAACGAGAAGTGCGTCTCGGGCAGTGCAAACATACGTTGTAGGTATGCCTGTGCGTGCGAAATAGGCTCCTCGACGGATGCCAGCACGGCAGGGAAGTCGAGGTGCGTAAACTCGTTTATCTTATTGAAGATAAGCGGAATGAAGAGCGACATGGTATGCCCGAA
>CALBKR010000183.1 GCA_937896105.1 uncultured Bacteroidales bacterium | reverse complement strand
TTTGGGAATTCCGGCCCCTAATAGCCGGACTAACAAAAAATATATAATGTTATGTCAAAAGCTGTATTAAACAACAGTCAAGCTACAGGGCACACCAACCTGCTATCAAGTATCTTGAAGGTGTACGTGAGAAACGACGAGAAAATTACGGAGCACGTATCTATTTTAGAGAATGGAATGAGCGGACAGCATTGTGCAGACTGCTAAACAAGTGTGAACATCTGCGCACTTATATACGCCAAGAATAGGGTGGTGCTTACTTCAGTTTCCACAACAGCCGGCAACTACAAGGTAAAATAGTACTCGGCGAAGACTCGTACGGACATAGTGGCGACAAATACTTCCGGCCATTTCCTATTCAAGTGTCAAGACAGCCCAAAAGCGAATGGATAAATTGGAAAAAGCCGGTATCAGCTGCAAGCTCACAGGTTACAATGGAGGCTGCATCGAGTATCTCGGCTACACTACCGAAACGGAAGCACTACTCGAAAATGAACGACAGGAGGTTGTCATTGCTCATAAGGTGTGGCAGTCAAAGCAGGTGCAGACGGCATAAAAGAGAAGTCGGTTGTCCTTGATAACTCTTGGGCAACCGACCTTGATAGTTAAGTCTATAGTTTATTTCTTTGAAACTACATTACCTTGCGTATCCACCAAATACCAATCATAACTTTCAGGGTCTTGCACCTCAAACAAATCCTTCGAGAGCATATTGATGTCCGAGTAGAGAGCAAGAGTTATCGGCTTGCCTGTTATTCGATTCATAATACCATAGTGGTTCATTACCTCATATTTGGCATAATCGGCAAAGGCATATTGAATATCGCCACATTCGTTGTAACCAATCGGATAATTGAGATAATATGTGCCATCAAACATAAATGATTGAACTACATTACCCTCAAAATCTACTTGCCACTTTTTGCCTCCTTTGGTAAGGATAAAGCCATCGGACAAAACATCTACATAATCATACTCCGCAGGATAAATAACATTACCCCTTGAATCGAGAACACCGTGTTTACTGTTATCAACAATGATTCTGTAACCACTTTCGTGCGGTGCCCAAATTTCATCGTAGGCAGGTTCAATGAACCACTTTCCGGTAGTGTCAATCAAGCCCAAGTCTCCATCTTTATTCGTCATTATACAATATCCATCGTGGAAGAGGTAGCCAAAGTCATACATACGGCACTTATCTGTATAATCGAATTGGAATGGAATAACAACCTCATTCTCGGCATTGATAAATCCAATCTTACCCTCTTTCATAACAGCGGCAAGACCTTCCGAGAATACCCACGCTTTGCGATAGTTGTTAGCCTCAGCATCAATCACGATTTCTCCATTCTTGATATTTATATAGCCACGCTTGTTTGGTATGGCATATACAGTCAATGAGTCATTGGCCGGACTATCAGCAACCCAATTCACTATCGGCGTTGTATATTTGCCTGTACAGTAGTTATATACACGAACCTTATAGTCTCGGAAACCGTGAACTTCTACATTCTTTGATAGATAATTGTCTTTCCAATACCATCTGCCATACTCGCTATCATAGTAGGCATAAGCGATAAGAGCTATAAATCCTAACGATATAAGAATCAAGATGGTAGCAATCACTCTGCGTACCCACTTTGAGCGTTTTTTCCACCAATTACGGATTGTACGCCAAGCAAGGCGACCTGCGGCAATCAATGCCGTAAGAATCAAGGCTGCTACACCGAGCAGCGCTTGAAATATTTGAGTCAGTCGTTTCATCGTTGTTCTGTTTAAAATGTTCTTTTAGCCAATATCTTTAAGCGTTCTATCTCCTGCTCATCATACTCAAGCATACCTTTCTGCCCGAAGTAATCATACATTCTCAAAAGTGCATTGGCATATTTGGGAATAAGCATACCATATGCGTCGGCCTTGTAGAAACAATCGATAGCCTTCTGAATATAAGAGAAGTCTTCACTATCTCTATATTTTTCAGCATATACATCACCGAGAAATAGATTAAAGAACGGATATTTCTCCGCTATGCGAGTCAGACACTCATCTTGCCCTGTTTTATCTTTAGCTCCTTCATAATATTTTGCTTGAAATATTACAGCCAGCTCACTTCCTCCATTTTCTGCCTCACGAAAAATATTCATTGCCATAGTTGCCTCATCCGTTGTAAAGGCTCTTTTTGCCGCTTCAATAACTTTAGCTTCAGCGGGAGCCGATTGTTTGAGTCGTTCCAATTTCGCTTTAACTTCCTCATTGAAGGATGGTGAATCCATAATCTCAAAAAGCAATCTGAAAGGATGCCCTTCATCAAATAGCTCTAAAACATCCTTAATATCTCCACCCGTCTTTTGACTATAGATAGCATACATATAAATCATATTGAGCCAGCTTTTTTCAACACCATCGCCATCACGATAGCATAATGCCAAAGAATTGTATGCCTCCACATCACCTTGTCTTGCCTGTTGAATGAGATTTTGCACTCTCTGTTCAACAGCACGAGTCTTCATTTCCACACTTGGACTTTCCAAGTCCATAACACTGACATTACATGATGTATGGAATACTAAAAGTGAAGCCATACAAAGTATTGTAAAAAGTCTATTCATTTCTTAAGAGTTAGAGGTTGGTATTACTTTTCATCTTCATCAAAGAAGTTCTCATTGGCTTCCGCTGCGCTGAAATCCGGCTTTGCCATACAACAATAAAGGCGTTCACGACTTCTATTCACGCGGTCTGTCATAACTTGAGTGCCGACAGACGTAGTTTCAAAGTTCATCACATTGGTGATTGAGATTGTAGCAGCAACAGCTTCTATATCCTGATTTGCTCCGATGTAGGCAAATACCCAACCCTTTGCTTTAAGTTCATCAACAAGAGCCTTAATTGCTTTACCATTGTACTCCTTAGATGCATTCTCATAACCATCGGTAACTACAGTTACCAGAACCTTATCATCCTCAGCCACCTTTTTGCGAAGAGCATTCAGTGAAATACCCATTGCATCGTACAATGCAGTACAGCAATCGGGCTGATAAGTTTCTGCCGTAAGTTCCTTGACATCATCAACCGGGACACATTCACAGATGGTCTTTACATCATCGTTAAAGGTTACAAGGCTCACAAAGTGTTCCTGCTCTTCGTGCTTCTTCTGAGCCGAACGAATTGTCTGGATAGTCTC
>CALBKR010000182.1 GCA_937896105.1 uncultured Bacteroidales bacterium | reverse complement strand
TCCTTGGTCGTTATTGTAACACCGGTGAACACCGAGTGTGTCTTGCCCGACATATTACGCAGCATACGGCGTGCATCATCCACATCGGCTGGCTTGCCCAACGCTGCACCGTCGAGCCACACGATGGTGTCGGCTGTAATCACAAGTTCATCGCCGGCCATCAAGGGGCGATAGGCGTCGGCCTTCTTCTTCGAGATATAAAGAGGTATGTCACCACCCTGCAGCTCTGCAGGGAAAGACTCATCCACATCGGGCAGGCGGCGCACCTCGAAATCGACATCGAGCCCCTGCATAAGTTCCTTGCGCCTGGGCGACGCCGACGCAAGCAAAATTCTGTATTTCTTTAAATTATCAAGCATATTCTATAAACTTAAATTTGCGGTTAAGCGAGTAAGAGCCAAGCGTGAGTGCAAGGCTTGCAAGGTAGCATAACACCGGAGTTTACTTGAAGTAAATGAGGATTTATGTTGCCTTGTATAACGCAGCAATCACCTTTTTAGAAAACCAAACAAAACTACCAGCCGAAAGCATTAGCCTCATCCATCCACTTCCCCTGCGCACGCATCACCTGCTCGATGACATCACGGCCGCAGCCCTCGCCGCCACAAACGGGAGAGATATATTTCGATAACTGCTTTATCTCCATTGCGGCATCGGCAGGGCAGACAGGGAGCCCTGCTATCTGCATAACCTCGTAATCGGGGATATCGTCGCCCATATAAAGAATCTCCTCGGGGGCAAGCTCATACATCGTCATCAACTCTTCGAGGCACTCCTTCTTTATCGAGGCACCGACATAAACATCCTTTATGCCAAGGCCGTTGTAGCGCACCTTCACAGCCTCGGTGCGCGCGCCTGTTATTATGGCAACGTGGAAACCGGCTTTCACTGCCAGCTGGAGCGCATAGCCATCCTTTATGTTCACTGTACGCATTGGCTCACCGCTCGGATACATCGAGATTGTCTCACGGCTTAGCACACCATCTACATCGAACACCAATGCTCTTATCTTTTTAAGGTCATAGTTTATCATATCATTTCACTTGTTTCTTTTCATTATATAATCACTCATCATAGAATAGATGCCTGCGAGTTCATCGTCGAGCATTGCCTTGTGGGCATTCATCACGTTAACATCGCCACGGCGCGCCGGACCCGTCTGCGCCTCGAGGGGCGACATACGGTGCACCTTGCGTGCAGCCTCGTCAATGAGCGGCAACATTGCATCGAACGGCAGGCCGTTGCGCTGCATCAGTTCGTAGGTCATATTATAAAGGGCGTTGGGAAAGTTGCAGGCAAACACCGCCGCTACGTGGAGTGCCTTGCGCTGCTCACTTGTCGCATACACAACCTTATCGCTCAACGAGCGTGCGATGTTCTCTATAATGGATGCCGTGTTATCGTCGCAAGCTTCGATGAATATGCTCACACCGGCAAACGGCACTATATTCTGCCTGCTCATCGTCTGCATTGGATAGAAGACGCCGTAATGCGCTGCACCGGCTTCGCGAAGGGCACCCATAGGTATGCTTCCGGCCGTATGCAACAGCAGTGCACCCGGATAACGGGCTGCCACACGACGCGCCACATCGCGCAGAGCACTGTCTGCCACAGCTATCATCACGATTGCGGCATCGGGCAACGCGTCGACGGATGTCTCCCACCGGCACCCCACCATAGAGGCAAGAGCCGATGCCGATGCCTCGGTACGGCTCCAGATGGCAACGGGCGCCATCCCGTGCTCCTTCAGCGCCATCGCAAGCGAGGTCGCGAGGTTGCCGGCACCCACAAGTACTATATCATTCCTGGTTTCCAAAGCTGCCTATATGTATTTTATCCCACTGCATTTTTTCCTCATCAAAAGGCTTTGCCTCGCGCGCCTTATGGCCGAGCGCAACAATGGAGAGCACGGCATAGTGAGCCGGAACGCCAAGCAAACTGCGCACATTATCCTCGGCAAGGTTGCCGTCGGCATCCTCGCGGCGGCGTATCTGCACCCAGCAGCTGCCAAGCCCCATATCCTCGGCCGCAAGTTGCATAATTATCGTCGCTATCGAGCAATCCTCTATCCAGACATCGGTCTTTGTTGTGTCACCAAGCACCACCACAGCCATAGCCGCCCCCTCGAGCAGTCCTGCACCGTGTGCCTTGCTCTGCGACAGAGCCTTCAGCATCTCCTTATCCTCTACAAGGACAAACTCCCAAGGGTTTATCCTGTGCCCCGACGGCGACATAAGCGCCGCCTTGAGGATGTTGCACACACACTCTTTGTCAATGAGTTCATCGGTAAACAAACGCGAGCTGCGCCTTCTTTTCAACAATTCAAGGAAATTATCCATTTTCACATTATACTATAATATAGTGCGAAGATACATCTTAAAAATGAAACGACAAAAAGGCATAAACAAAATGGCGTTGCCTTTGTTGGAAATAATAAGAATTGGCAATAGTGCAACACGCATCCCTGCCATCTTGAGCAAAGCGAAAGATCTAATTGAAGCGTCATCAAAGAGATTCTTCACATCCGCTCAGAATGACAAAACATAGTTTTGTTATCGGCGAGTTTTGCAGCCATTGGTCGCGTGAAGCATTGATGAAATTTATGCCACGCGAGTGAAAAAAAACAACAACTTTAATAATATGGACGAAGATTTCAGAAAAAAGGCGCTCGAGTACCACAGTTCGGGCAGACCGGGAAAGACGGGCACCGCCGTGACCAAACCCGTAACCACACCCGAGGAGTTATCGCTTGCCTACACGCCCGGTGTGTCAGCACCATCGGTAGAGATAAGCAAAGACCGTTGGAAAGCCTACCGCTACACCAATAAAGGGAACCTGATTGCCGTGATTTCCAACGGCAGTTCACTGCTTGGGCTCGGGAACAGGGGTGCCTTGGCCTCGAAGCCGGTAATGGAGGGCAAGGCAATGCTTTTCAAGACATACGCCGACATCGACGCCTTCGACATCGAGGTGAGCGACGAGGAACCCGACCGCTTTGTTGCCACAGTACAGGCCCTGGCTCCGACATTCGGCGGCATAAACCTCGAAGATATCAAAGCGCCCGAGTGTTTTTATATTGAAAAGCGATTGCGCAGCCTGCTCGACATTCCTGTGTTGCACGACGACCAGCACGGCACGGCCGTAACCGTTGCGGCAGCGCTGATAAACGCCTGCAAGGTCACCGGCAAAGAGCTGGGCAGCATCGGCATTGTAATCTGCGGAGCCGGCGCTGCAGCACTATCGAGCGCCAATATGCTATTGGAGATGGGTATCAAGAAGGAGCAGATAACGATGGTCGACAGCAAGGGAGTGATAACAACCGGGCGCAGCGGCCTGGATGCGATGAAGGCAAAATTCGCGACACGACGCCCCATCGCCACACTCTCCGATGCCATAAAGGGCGCCGATGTCTTCATAGGCCTCTCGAGGGGCGACCTGCTAACCGCCGACGACATACGCTCGATGGCCGCCAAACCAGTGATATTCGCACTCGCGAACCCCACGCCTGAAATCCCATACAAAAAGGCCAAGGAGACACGCCCCGACGCCGTTGTAGCCACAGGGCGCAGCGATAGCCCTAACCAGATAAACAACGTACTCTCGTTCCCCTACCTGTTCCGCGGCGCACTCGATACACTATCGGTAACCATCAACGAGAAGATGAAAATGGCTGCCGCAAAGGCCATAGCAGCAGTAGCACAAGAGCCCGTCCCCGAGAGCATCTCAAAGGAGTATGGCAGGAAACTGACCTTCGGAACAGAATATATACTGCCCAAGCCGGGCGACAGCCGGCTGCTCACCGAGGTTTCATCGGCTGTGGCAAAGGCCGCAATGGAGAGCGGCGTGGCACGACGCGATATCGCATCGTTCAAGGAATACCGCCAGGCCCTGCTAAGGCGCATAGACAACGATAGTTTCTTTGCCAACAGCAGTGTAAGGCACAGAGTAGGCCGCCGGGCAAGCGAGAGAGAGGAGATGATGTAGAAACCACAAAAAGTACAATTATGATTGAGAAGGAGCTGGGCGAGATATTGGACGCACTCACACGCGAGACAGGAGAGTCGATGCGGCCGTTTCAAGAGTTGGAGATACTTGGGTTCGACCCTTTGGGGCGCACCCAGGACGGCAGACGAAAGCTGTCTTACGACGCTTTCGATGACGATTACGACGACGATTTTCTACCCGGCGAGGCCGAGGAGGAGGATGGTGTCGAGTACAACGACTACGACAGCGACAACAATGGTTATATCGACGAAGAGTACGATTTCGACGAGGACGACGAGGAGTACCGCCTGCTGACCGATGTGCTGAGACTGAACAACGACCGCAGAAAATATTTTGCGTGAAATTCGGCAAAAAGTTACCGGAAAGAATTTTCATTTGCTAACTTTGTGAACTATCTTTGCAGTCGCGGTTAACCGCGACTTTTTAAAACATAAAAACATTTAGGATATGGTACAAAGTTGGTTCGAAGTAAAGGTTACATACGAACGCGCAGGCGAGAAAGGCCTTAATACAAAGGTAAACGAGGTATATCTGGTACAGGGTTTCACATTTACCGAAATAGAGAAGCGCATAACACAGGAGCTGCAGCCACAGGTAACAGGTGAGTTCAACATCAACAAAATGGAGCGTACGAAGTACAACGAGCTGGTCGACAGTGTTAGCGAGACTGCCGACAAATGGTTCAAGTGCAAGATTACAATGGTGACCATCGACGAGGTTTCGGCCAAGGAGAAGAAATCTTCGGTTGTAATCCTTGTCAAGGCTGAGGATGTGACCAATGCAGTGAAGAACCTCAACAAGCATATGGAGGACTCCATTATGGACTACAACCTCGCATCGGTCAACGAAAGCCCTATCGTTGATATCTTCCATTATGAGGCATAACAGTATCGGAGAGAGGATTCAAGCGATACGCGCCACCCTGCCACAGGGGGTGACGCTCATTGCTGTGTCAAAATACCACCCAGCCGAAGCCATTGAGGCTGCATACGCCGCAGGGCAGAGGGATTTCGGCGAGAGCAAGGCACAGGATGTGACCGCCAAACACGAAACACTGCCGAAGGACATCAAATGGCACTTTATCGGGCACTTGCAGACCAACAAGGTGAAATACATAGCCCCCTTCGTGCACCTGATACACAGCATCGACAGCTACAAATTGCTCTGCGAAGTAAACAGGCAAGGCGCAAAGGCCGGCCGCAGGATACCTTGCCTGCTGCAGATACACATTGCACAGGAGGAGAGCAAATTCGGCCTCACTCCACAGGAGTGCCGCGAACTGCTCGCCGACGGCGAGTGGCGTACGCTTGCGAACATCGAACTGCGTGGCCTTATGTGTATGGCAAGCAACAGCAATGACGAGGCTTTGCTGCACAGAGAGTTCTCGCAGATACACGAACTTTTCAAGGAGATAAAGAGCGGTTATTTCCCCAACGAGGAGAGTTTCAATATAATATCGGCTGGAATGAGCGACGACTACCCCATTGCCATCGAGCACGGCAGCACGCACATAAGAATTGGTTCGAGCATTTTTTGCGGATAGAGCGCCAAAAAAGGAACGAAAAAGTTTTGCCGTTTGCACAAAAGGAGTTACCTTTGCACCTCGAAAGTTATGCACACAATTTTTGTGAGAAGCAAATAAACAATTTAAAACAATAAAATAATGAAAAAAGACATTCATCCCGCAGCTTATCGTCCGGTTGTATTCAAGGACATGTCAAATGGCGACTGCTTCCTTTCGCAGTCTACCTGCAACACAAAAGAGACTATCGAATTCGAAGGTGAGACTTACCCATTGGTAAAGCTTGAGATATCAAACACTTCTCACCCCTTCTACACTGGCAAGGCAAAGTTGGTCGACACCGCTGGTCGTGTGGACAAGTTCATGAGCCGTTACAGCAAGACTTTGAAGAAGTAATCGAACTCGTCGAATTATATAAAAGGTGTATCGCGATACACCTTTTTTTATGCCAAAAATCGAACAACTTACCGAATTATGAAAAAACTCATCCTTGCCCTACTGGCAATAACAATTACAGTGTCGTGCAGCAACGACAGCGAAGAGGGCGGCGTTCCGGGCAACAGGAATGCCAACATAGGCTTTGCAAGACACGCCGACCGCATCGAGGTGCCACGCCTTGCCGACGGCGAACTCTTCATTGCACACACCACAACCGTTAACGGCAAGGAGAATGTGACATACAGCATATCCCACAACCCCGAGCGCAAGCACTGCCGCTGGACTGCATTCACATTTGACCCGAGCAACAGGGGCATCAACTGGAAACGCGACTGGTGGGACGACACAGAATGGGGCGGAGACCCGTTCCAGCCCAACCCTGATATGCCCGAGAATTACGTGATGACAAAGGACGATATAAACCGTAATGGGTTCGTACGCGGACACGTTGTTGCATCATACGACAGGGTATATTCAAAAGATGCCAACGAACAGACATTCTACTACAGCAACATATCACCGATGTACAGCCGGTTCAACACAGGCGCCTGGAACGATTGCGAATTGATGGTACAAGGCTGGGGGCGCAACAGCGGTTTCTGCGACACATTGTACGTTGTAAAAGGCGGCACGATCAGAGAGGGTGAATACCGCAAGGTAGGAACCTGCCCGACAGTCCCCAACTACTATTATATGGCCATATTGTGTACCAAGAGCAACACCTACAAATCAATTGGCCTGCTGTTCAAACACATCAACGGAACAAGCCAGACCGAGGTATGCTCAATAGACCACCTCGAAAGCTTCACCGGCATCGATTTCTTCTGCAACCTGCCCGACAAGCTCGAGAATGCTGTGGAAAGGCTCTGCAACCCCAACTCCTGGAGCGGCCTGAACAACTACACACTTATTAAGGAATAGCCACAAGCCGAACAACAGGTATAAATTCCCTTAAGATATGGAAACCAACAATTAAGAAAGTTTCCATATTTTTTTTGTTCCCGTTGTAACAAATCTCCATTTTCCCCGTCTTTATGGTGAAAAGAAACCACAAGCATTGATATAAGGTGACACACGCAGAATTCAAGAAGCGGTTCTTGCCGCTACAAAAGATGCTCTATCGCGAGGCATACCGTATGCTTTGCGACAGCTTCGAAGCAGAAGATGCCGTGCAGAACCTGTATCTAAAATTGTGGGAGAAGAGGAATGGGCTTAATGCGATTTCTGCCCCCGAGGCCTATTGCCGCACCCTCTTGAAGAATATATGCATCGACCGTTGGAGGGTTATAAGAAACAACAACGAGACAGGCGAGTTGCCCACCGATGAGATAGCCAGCAATTCACCGCCCGACATTGAACGGCGGGAGGCCGACGAGTGCCTGGAGAAATTTCTCGCCGGGCTCCCCCAACAGCAAAGCCGTATAATGCAGATGAGAATGAACGGCTGCAGTTTCGAAGAGATTGAGAGCGTGACAGGGCTGTCACAGGTAAACATAAGAGTGATTGTCTCGCGAACAAGAAAAAAATTCAGAGAGTTTTACGATAAACAATAAAGGAGTTTGATTATGGAAGAAAATATAAAGATAATGATAGAGCGGTTCTTTAACGCAGAGCTTTCTGCAAAGGAAGAGCGCGAGCTGTGCTGCTTTTTGCGCGAGCATGATGTTCCAGCCGAACTCCGTAAAGATAAAGAGTGTATAATCGCTCTCTGCGGCAAGGATGAGGATATAGCATCTATTCCCGGTGCCGAAGCGCGTCTTGAAGCGATGCTTGACACTCTTGCCGAGGATGAAGAGCGGCAAGTAACAGACGGGCATAGTATTCCAAAAGCAAAAAGGCGCATACTGAAGGTTCCACGCCTTGTGTGGTATAGCGCCGCCGCAGCTGTGGTGTTGGCGGCATCTCTTCTGTTTATGGACAGCGACGGACAGCATCCGGCACAGCATACCGGGCAGGCAGCAAAGATTGTACAAATCACAGTGTCCGAACCGGAGCTGGACGAACCCGAGGAGGATACTTTTGACAACCCCGAGGACGCAATGAAGTGTTTCAAGGCCGCTATGGGCGATATAAAGCTGGCACTGAACACAACAGAGAAGAACACACGCGAGATTAGCGAAGCACTTAACGAGGCGATTATGCCATATGAAAACATAATAAGAATTAACATGTAAATAACAGAACTATGAAACGGTATATTTTATCAGCAATGATGTCACTCCTGCTTTTTGCCGGTTCTGCCTTTGCCACAGGGCATATACCGCAAAATGATGGAAAAAGCGAGGCCGAGATGTATATAAAGAAAGTGGCAACAATAAAGTCCGGTGAGATTGATTACGCTTATATCTCGTCAAGTATGTTCAGACAGATGTTCAATATGCTGGGGGCAGATGTCGAGTTGAATGGTATCCCCTTGCAGTTGACATCAATAAGAAGCATGCGACAATTTACGGCTACAGGTCCTGAGGGATACAAACAGCTTTCACAGGTCATGGACATATTCCTGCAAG
>CALBKR010000181.1 GCA_937896105.1 uncultured Bacteroidales bacterium | reverse complement strand
TTATGCCGAGTTCTGCACCGCTGCATCAAAGGTTACCGATGAGGCCGGACGCACATCCATAACATCGGGTTATGGCGACATGGTTGCCTGGGCTTCGGCGAACGGTCGTTTCGGCTTTGCTAAGTTTACTGCAGGAAAGGATAAAGATGTCGAGGTGGTCGTTGACAAGGCTCCCGGTTACACAGCGACATTGGAGATGAATATCACACCACCGCGTGAGCGCAATACCATTCCGTTTGTAACTGAGGAACAGGCTGCTGTGAATGCACGTCGTTTTGCTTATGAGGATTCTGTCCGAAACGCCTATGTGTCGACCTTCATTACAGCCGGGCAGGCCGGAATGTTCGCACATTTCCTCGGCTTCAACGGCCTTCACGAGAGGGATATCGTGCAGCTGTTGCTGAAATCGCGCGGCAACCACGCCACAATAACGCAATTCCTTGCCGATACACCGCGCGAGGAGCTTGCCCTTGCCTACTATCTGCTGTCGGTAATCTCTGACAAGGATTTGCGTGACATTACTATGGAGGTGCTCGATGACAATATGCGTTTTACGGTGCGGAACGGCAGCTATGACGTGGATTTCCGCAAATATATCCTTAACCCGAGAATAAGCAACGAACTGCTGACTCCGTATAAGGAGTTCTTCCGCTCGCAGTTCGATGCCGATAAACGTCAGTTCTTTGCAGGCGACCCGCAGCGTTGGGTCGACTGGTGCCGCACCAATATCTCTGTCGAAGGGGAGTGGAATCCGTTGTCACTCTGTATGTCGCCCCAGGGCGTTTGGAACACACGCGTCACCGACCCTCATTCACGCGACATCTTCTTCGTTGCCGGCGCACGCGCATTCGGTATCCCGGCACGTATCGACGAGGTAACAGGCAAGACGCAGTATATGATGGCCGGCAAATGGTATGATGTCGATTTTGAGGCTGTGACCACAGGAACAGCTCCGCAAGGCGTGTTAAGGGCATCGTATGAGCCTACACGTTTCATTGACAATCCAAGATACTATTCACATTTCACAATATCCAAGATAGTAGACGGCCGTCTGCAACTTCTTGCCTATCCCGAGGAGGGCGTGACCTGGCAGTCGTTGCTCAAGGATGGCACTGCTATGGACGAGGGTGACTACTTGATGATGACAGGTACACGAATGGCCGACGGCAGTGTGCTTGCTCACCTCACCTTCTTCACCATAAAGGCAGGCGAGACAACCGAGATTTGCTATCTCCAGCGTGAGAGTGATGAAAAATTGCAGGTAATAGGTGATTTCAACAGCGAGAATCTCTTCTATGATACAACCGAGGAGCGCAGTCGTTCGTTGCTCTCGGCAACAGGCCGTGGTTATTATATAATTGCAGTCATTGCTCCGGGCAGTGAGCCTACCAACCACTTCCTGCGCGATGTGATGCCATATAAGGAGGAGTTTGAAAAATGGGGGCAGAAGATGGTTCTTCTGTTCCTGGACAGGGACGAGGCGTCGCGTTTTGTCAACGATTTCCCCAATCTGCCATCGACAGTGGTGTGGGGTACCGACATCGACGGCAAGATATACAATGAGATAGTAGCTAATATGAAGTTGGAGAATCCGAACCGCCCTCTTATCCTTGTTGCCGATACATTTAATCGCGTGGTCTTTGTGTCACAGGGCTACT
This sequence comes from uncultured Bacteroidales bacterium, assembly GCA_937896105.1. The sequence continues at coordinate 1,377 of CALBKR010000181.1, read as the reverse complement.
CGATAGGTCTTGGTGAACAGCTGATAAAGGTAATTAAACAGTTGAGTGAATAATGTTCGTCCCTATAAGTCCCGAGGTGCTTGTCGAGGAGCTGTATGCCTGCTATGGATACGCAGTGTCGCTCGACTATGCAATAAACTACATCGAAATGAACGAGTATGCGACCGTTGACGATTTCCTCTATTGGCTGCAGACGATAGGCGTGGTGTAGCAATGGTGTCGTGCAAAGTGTTATAAATATCCCCAAACTCCATCTACTGTATGTAAATCAGGGGTTTGGGGATATCTTGTGTAAAAATGAAAAGTCTAATCCTTTATCTTTATCTCGCAATTGTCGAGACTCTCTATTATTGCAAGCGATTCCACCTTAATACCTTTGCTGCGGAGCATCGCGCCCCCCTTCTGGAACTCTTTCTCGATAAGGAACCCCATTCCAATAATTTCTGCCCCGGCTTGCGCTGTAAGGTCAAGGATTCCGGCAGCTGCATTGCCATTGGCTAGAAAATCGTCGATGAAAAGGCACCTTTCACCTTTGTGCAGGAACTTGTCGCTCAGGCAAATGGTGTAGGAGCGGCTTTTCGTGAACGAAAAAACCTCGCTCTTGAGTATGCCGTCCATCGTGCTCGGTACCTTTTTCTTTGCAAATACCACAGGAACATCGAGTAGATAGGCTACCATTATAGCAGGCGCAATGCCGCTTGCCTCGACAGTGATTATCTTGTCAATTGTCGCATCCTTAAACCTTTGGGTAAGCTCTTTTGCCATCTCCATCATCAGTGCCGGGTCCATTTGGTGGTTAATGAAACTGTCTACCTTCAGGATGCCACCCTCGAGGCATTTGCCGTCCTGCATTATACGTTGTTTAAGTGCTTTCATATTATGCTTTTTACAATAGTTCTAACCTCCTGGGCATCAGTCTCCTTACGGGCGTATTCGTCACTGTCTGGGTTGCCCATCGATACTCCGCTATGACGGAACCTCATTCCGCTTCCCACACTCTTGCGTGCCGAAGCGTGTATCTCTGTTGCGCCAGTCTCTTGCAATATCATTGCGGCATTGCCGCTGTTCACTCCACATCCTGGCATTATTATTATGCGTCCTGCGGCCAGCCCTACAAGCTCCTTCAGTAGCGGAATCCCGGTCTCAGCAGTCGTTGCTTGCCCCGATGTGAGCACTCTGTCACAACCTAAGGCAATCAGTTCTTCAAGCGCCTGTTGCGGGTTGCGGCACATATCAAATGCGCGGTGGAAGGTGACACTCATCCCGTCGGCGGCATCAATCAGCCTGCGGCACAGCGCTGTGTCGATATCTCCATCGGCCGTGAGTGCCCCGATGACAACGCCGTCGGCACCAAGTTCTTTACACAACAGTATGTCG
>CALBKR010000180.1 GCA_937896105.1 uncultured Bacteroidales bacterium | reverse complement strand
CGCTCCTCGAGTGTTGTCTCCGCTCCCTTGCTCTTTAGGATTTCATAGAGCGGTGCATATTGTGCCTTGCTTGCGACAATTACTACATCGTTGAAGTTCTTTGCCGCGCCACGGATGAGTGAAATGCCGCCGATGTCAATTTTCTCGATGATGTCGGCATCGCATGCGCCCGAAGCGACTGTCTGCTCAAATGGGTAGAGGTCTACAATCACCAGGTCAATCTCGGGAATCTCATACTGCGCCATCTGCTGTCTGTCATTCTCCAGTTCTCTGCGGCCAAGGATGCCGCCGAAAACCTTGGGGTGCAGTGTCTTCACGCGGCCGCCCAGAATTGATGGGTAACCGGTGAGGCTCTCTACTGCTGTGCAAGGGATACCGAGCGACTCGATGAACTGCTGTGTGCCGCCTGTTGATATTAACTGTACGCCTTCGGCGTGAAGCATCTTTATAATCTCGTCAAGCCCGTCTTTGTGGAAAACGGAAACCAGTGCCGATTTGATTCTCTTTGTTGACATGTCTATTCTGATATTTTGTTGTTTATTCTGTTGAATATAAATGACTTGGCTGTAAAAATGGGGCGGAATCCCCGATTCTTTCGCGAAGTTAACTTTTTTTGTCCGATTTTACACTATAAACAATGCCTTATTTATCAACAATAAAAGATAAAATATTTAAAAATCTTGTAGGTCGTTTTTGTTTAAGAAAATGCTTCCTAAATGTTGTAATACTCAACGTTATCTATCTCTCTCGTGTTTATATACCCCAAAAATCTCTCCAATATTTTCAATTGTGGCAATTGCTGAGGTAATAGAAAAGCCCTTCGGGTCTTGTCCAAAGGGCTTCTTGTATATATTGCTGTGTATTATGCTTGTTTCGGGTGGTCGATGTTGTAGTGCAGGCCGCGGCTCTCTTTGCGCTCCATTGCCTGGCGCATAATAAGATAGCCCACATTTATTATATTGCGCAACTCGCAAAGCTCACGGCTCACCACGCTCTGTTTGAAGAGCTCCTCAGTCTCCTCGAAAAGAAGGTCAAGGCGGTTCCAGGCGCGCTTCAGGCGCAGGTCGGTGCGCACAATGCCCACGTATGTGCTCATAATCTGCTGCACCTCCTTGGCATCCTGTGAAATGAGCACCATCTCTTCGTTCATCTTTGTGCCCTCGTCGTTCCACTCGGGGATATCCTCGCGGTAGCTGTAACCCTCGAAATGCTCAAGTGAGTGCTTTGCAGCGGCGTCGGCATATACCACAGCCTCGATGAGCGAATTGCTTGCCAGGCGGTTGCCGCCGTGCAGGCCTGTGCAGGAACATTCGCCAACTGCATATAGCCTGTGGATACTCGATGCTGCATTGAGGTCTACTTTTATTCCGCCGCAAAGATAGTGTGCAGCCGGAGCGACAGGTATATAGTCTTTTGTTATGTCAATACCCAATGAGAGGCATTTCTCGTAAATATTTGGGAAGTGGCGTCTGGTCTCCTCGGGGTCTTTGTGGGTGACATCGAGGTAGACGTGGTCGTCGCCGCGGGTCTTCATCTCGTTGTCGATGGCACGGGCAACAATGTCGCGCGGTGCAAGGGAGAGGCGAGGGTCGTATTTGTGCATAAACTCCTTGCCGTCGATGGTGCGCAGTATGCCTCCATAGCCACGCATAGCCTCGGTGATGAGGAACGACGGCCTGTCGCCCGGGTTGTAGAGAGCGGTGGGGTGGAACTGCACGAACTCCATATCCTTTACGGTGCCTTTAGCGCGGTATACCATTGCTATGCCGTCGCCGGTTGCCACAAGCGGGTTGGTGGTGGTCTTGTATACGGCTCCACAGCCGCCTGTTGCCATAAGTGTTACCTTGCTCAGGAAGGTGTACACCTCGTTGGTGGAAATATCAAGGACGTATGCTCCGTAACACTCGATGTCGGGTGTCTGGCGTGTCACCTCAATGCCCAGGTGGTGCTGGGTAAGTATCTCAATGGCGAAATGGTTATCGAAAATTGTGATATTGGGGTGCTTGCGCACAGCTTTTATGAGCGATTCCTGAATCTCGGCGCCGGTGTTGTCGGCGTGGTGAAGGATGCGGAACTCGGAGTGTCCGCCCTCGCGGTGCAGGTCGAACTCGCCCTTCTCGTTGCGGTCGAAATCGACACCCCAGTCAATGAGCGCTTGTATCTGTGACGGTGCTTCGCGCACCACCTTCTCGACTGCCGCACGGTCGCTTATCCAGTCGCCGGCAATCATCGTGTCCTCTATGTGCTTGTCGAAATTGTCGACCAGCAGGTTTGTTACCGACGCTACGCCTCCCTGTGCAAAATAGGTGTTGGCATCCTCAAGTGTTGTCTTGCACACGAGTGCGACCTTGCCTTTGTCGGCAACCTTCAGTGCAAAACTCATTCCGGCGATACCGGAACCAATAACGAGAAAATCGAATTTCTTGACCATAATAACCTCTGTTTTTCCGGGGTGGGTTAGGTTCTTGGTTTACTGGCTCACCTCGTTCTCGAGTGGTAAAATTACAAAAAAATAGAATATGCTGATATTTTTGCTGAGATATTTATGATTTATATGCAACATTACCCGTTTTGTCTTCTTGCCCTGATGTTGCGCACTAGCTGCTCATATCCGCAACGCTCCACAGCGCTCTCTGCAAAAAGGGTTTTATACTCTTCTTCTGTAAGCGCCTGCCACCTCTCGGCTGTCATCTTAAGCAGTGCTTCACTTGGTTGCAGTTCGGGGGTGTCGTTTGGGGTCGAGAATTTGTTGTGCGGGCATACTGCCTGGCATCTGTCGCATCCGTAGAAGCAATTTCCCATCATTTCACCGATGTTTTCAGGTAGTTCCCCGCGGTTTTCTATTGTCAGATAGGATAGGCATTTGTTGGCATCTAGTCCTTTTTCGTTCAGTGCACCGCCCGGGCAGTTGTCTATGCATTTGGTGCAGTTGCCGCATAGGTTGCGCTGTTCGGGGCTGTCGTAGCATAGTTCTATGTCTACAAGCAGTTCGCCAAGAAAGAAGTTCGAACCTTTTCCGGGGATAATCAGCTGTCTGTTGCGCCCGATGTATCCGATACCGGCCTCTCTTGCCCAATAGCGTTCGAGTACCGGTGCCGAGTCGCAGAATGCGCGGCCTTGTACCTCACACACGCTGTTGATGCTTTGTAGCAGCATAAACAGCCTGTCCTTTACCACTTTGTGGTAATCCTTTCCTTGGGCATAGTTTGCAATACCTTCTATCTGCTGTTTGGGAGCGTAGTTCATCGCCACAACTATTATGCTTCTGCATCCCTGTACAAGCTGTGTGGGGTCGAGCCGCTTTTCGCAGTTCCGTTGCATATACTGCATTGTTGCGTGCTTCCCTTCTTGGAGCCAGCTGTTGTATGCAGCAGCTACTCCGTTATGTACAGGTGCTGCTTTTGCAATACCGCATATATCAAAGCCGAGGCGCAGGGCTTCGGCTTTGATATATGCGGTAATCTCACTCTTGCTCATCATTTGAAAACCTTGAATTCGTATCCCTGCTCCAGCAGCCAGTCTATTGAGCGTGGCAGGGCGTACTTGAGATTGCTCTCCGAGCGCATCGAGTCGTGGAATGTGATGATTGAGCCGTTGCGCACGAATTTCTTCACATTTGCAAGTACATCCTCGCCATAGAGGCGGAAGCTGTAGTCGCGTGTCACAAGGTCCCACATCACAAACTGGTAGCGCTTGCTCAATTCGATATACTGCTTGCGGCGCAGCATACCGTGAGGCGGGCGGAACAGGTTGCTGTGTATGAAGGCATCGGCCTGGTCTACGTTCTCGATATACTCCCTTGTGCCGGTGAACAGCCCTTTGAGATGGTTGAAGGTGTGGTTGCCTACCCTGTGCCCGTTCTCTACAACCTGCATAAACTCCTGTGGAAACTTGTGCACATTGTCGCCTACCATAAAGAATGTGGCCTTTATGTTGTAGCGCCCGAGGAGGTCTATCACCCAAGGGGTGATGACGGGGATGGGGCCATCGTCGAAGGTCAGGTATACAGCCTTCTCATCGGGGTTCATCCTCCACAGTGCCTTCGGGAAGAGGTTTCGTACAAAACCGGGTACTTGCTCAATGAACATAGCTCTCTTATTTGTCTTTTTGAATCATTCTGTAAAACTTTCGCAAAGACGTTTCAATCTTTTTCATTTCTGCATCAGTAAGGCCAATATCGTCGAGCTCGGTATAGATACTCCTTGAAACCAACATCTTCATATCCCTGGTACTCTTGTTGCGGATCTTTTCTAAAAGTGTGATCTCTTTGTTCAGCAGGTCGCACAATGTATTTACAAGTTTATCTCTGCCGGCGGTCTTATAGGCTCCGTCGTTGAGCATCTTCCAGGCGTGTGCCGCTAATGACACACGGTGGTATAGCATCCTGTCGTCAATGTTCTTTGCATCAATAGAGTTGTACCAAGTCAGGTGCTCCAGTTCGTCCTTGAAAATGGCACCGGAAATCTCCTCTTTGCGTTTATCGAGAAGCTTTAGAGTCTCATCTCCAAGGTAGTTCTCTTGCAGCATCTCTAACACCTTCTGGCTATCGCTCGCATTTGACCCGTTATTTTCAATATCAGATTTTATCTCTCTGATATAGTCGCTATGGTCTTTCTGCTTGTCGTAGATATAGTTGTAGATATCTGCAAGGGCTATTGAGTTATCTTTCAAGGCATCGTACGGAATTGTCTCGCTCGGGAGTTCCTTGTATACCTTTTCGAGCAGAGCGATGACTTTTTCATTGGGTTCCTCACTGTTTAGCATCTCAACAGCCAATTGCGACACAAGGTTGCGGTGGGTGTATATCATCCTGCGTACTGTCTCATCGGCGTAGTAGTCCTTATACTCCTTTATGCCACCCCACTTGAAACGGTTCATTACATTGTCGTAGAAGCGGTCGATGTCAACAGGGTGGTCTCCGCTCTTTGTGTCGAAACCTAATTTACTCCAGTCGAACGGTGTTATGCGGTATGCAAGTCCTTCGTGTACAAAGAACTTCTTCAGTACCGCCGGGTAGTTCGAATCACCTACTGTCATTGACATATACAATGGGCGCTCCCAGTTTGCGTTGGCAAGCATATCGAAGAGGATAAGTTCGTGGCGGTAGAGTGCTCCCTTGTCCGATATATCGATTTCCATATATTCGGGCATTCCATCGATATACTCCTGAGGTATAATCATACCTGAACGCATCACAGCTGCCGAGTCAATGGGAATATATAGTTTCTCGCAGGGGATGATGCTTCTTGGCAGCTCAATGCGGTCTCTCGCTGAGCGTCCCTCGTTTAGTGCCCTTTCGTATAATGTTATGATTTCATCCACCAATTTGCGGGCTTCGGATTTGTTTGTTGCATTTGCCTCGAGTATCCAATGCTTGGTAATCTTGTTCATCTCGAACGGGTTGCTCCCGAACGCATTGTCGAATTTTTCGGGGAAGATATTACGGTACTCCATTATGAATTCCTCCATAGGAACCACATATACAACCATATTGGTGTTGCCTGCATAGTTTATTCTATCCCAAGTTATCGGCAGAGACGGTGAATCGTATGCCGGGCGACGCATCTGGTCGATGTACCAGTCGGTCTGCAGGTACGAAAGGTTGCAGACACGAGTGTCGGTACGTTCCTGCTCAACCTCTTGGTTATACCACAGCGGGAACGTGTCGTTGTCGCCACAGGTGAAGATTATCGGGCAACCTTCGTCGGGCAGGGTGTTCAGGTAGTTCTGTCCGAAATCACGGCAGGCATAGCGGCCGCTGCGGTCGTGGTCGTCCCAGGTCTGCGATACCATCTGCAGTGGAACAAGCAGGCACAATACACCCACAATGCTGTTGGCAACAATGCTTGCCGTTTCGGCCTTGTTCCCATCGCTGCCTCTTCTCTCCAACAGCTTGTTCACGCACTGGGCAATGCCTGCAACTCCCATACCAATCCAGATGGCAAATGCGTAGAACGAGCCTGCGTATGCATAGTCGCGCTCACGTGGCTGCATCGGTGTCTGGTTCAGGTAGAGCACAATAGCAAGGCCGGTCATAAAGAACAGCAGCAATACAATGCTGAACTGTTGCTTACCCTTGCGCCCGTTGAGCAGCTGCCAGGCGATACCTATCAGGCCAAGTATCAGAGGAAGCGCAAAATAGACATTCCTGCCCTTGTTATCCTTGATGGAATCGGGCAATTTGCTCTGGTCGCCCAGGCGCATATCGTCTATTACCGGTATTCCGGTTATCCAGTTGCCATACTCCGGCTCGCCATAGTTGTTCTGTATGTCGTTCTGACGCCCTACGAAATTCCACATAAAGTAGCGCCAGTACATATGGTTCACCTGGTAGTTGAAGAAGAAACTGAGGTTGTCCATCAGGGTCGGAACCTTGACCATAGATGGCTTGCCCTGTCTTTCTCTTAAGTCGGGGTACTTGGCTTCCTCGGTGTTTGTTATGCCTCTTCCTATCCATCTTTCGTATTCGCCGGCGTGGTCGGGGCTATACATACGTGGGAAGAGCATATTCTGTACATATTTGTACTCTTTGTTGTAGTCTATAATCTCATACTTGTCGGGGTCGGTCGGGTTCTTCTTCTCGACACGCATATATATCGGGCTTGTCTTGTCAAATTCGGCCTCGCCGTTGCTGTTCCTTTTTACCTCTGAATCGAAGCCCTCGCCGTAGAAGAGCGGACGTGTGCCGTACTGCTCGCGGTTGAGGTAAGAGCCGAGTGTAAAGATGTCCTCGGGAGAATTCTGGTCCATCGGGGTGTTTGCTGCCGAGCGCACTACTATGAGAGTATAGGACGAGTAGCCTATCATAATGAGCAGCAGGCAAAGGAAAGATGTGTTGAATCCCCTTCGTTTTATAAGATATCTCTTTGTGACGGTTCCTCCTTTGTAGTTTGTAGTGTATTTCGTCCCGATTATAAAAATTGCACTCATAACAATGACTCCTATCAGGATGCTTATTGCTACATTGTTGCCGTAGAAAGGTATGCCAAGCAGTGCAATTGCCAGTGTGAACAGGCCTGCAACAAGTTTTTGGCTCTTGCCCTTCTCGCTGCAGTATATACCTGCAACAAGTGTGGCGAAGATAGCAAATATATATACATACAGTCCTGTGTTGAACGGCAACCCGAGCACATTTACAAAGAGCAGCTCAAACCATCCGCCAACCTTTACGACACCAGGAACGATACCGTATAGCACAATCATTACAATAACTGCCGAGACTGCGAGTGCCAACATCGACCCCCAGAAACTGGCGTTCGGTTTTTTCTTGTAATAGACAACAAGTACGATGGCGGGGATACAGAGCAGGTTCAAAAGGTGGACACCTATGGAGAGGCCTACAAGGTATGCTATGAGCACGAGCCATCTGTCGCTATGTGGTGAATCGGCATCTTCTTCCCATTTCAGGATAAGCCAGAACACTACGGCGGTGAACAGCGACGAGTAGCTGTATACCTCACCTTCGACAGCACTGAACCAGTATGTGTCGCTCCAGGTATATGCCAATGCGCCAACGATACCTGCACTGAAAATGGTTATCATCTGGCTCTTTGTTATAACCCGGCTGTTGCCTACGATAATCTTCCTTGTCAGGTGTGTGATGCTCCAGAAGAGGAACAGTATGCCTGCGGCGCTGAGCAGTGCCGACATAATATTCACCATATATGCCACATTCTCGGGGCTGGCAAACATTGAGAAGAAATTGGCAGTGAGCATAAAGAACGGTGCACCGGGCGGGTGTCCTATCTCGAGTTTGTTGCCCGATAGAATGAACTCCGGGCAATCCCAGAAGCTTGCTGTGGGCTCTACTGTAAGGCAGTAGGTCAATGCTGCGATTAGGAATGTGAACCATCCTAAGGCATTGTTCCAGATTTTGTACTGTTTCATTATCCTGTTTTTTTGTTTTCCTCGAAAAGGGGCATAGTTCATTATGCCCTAAAATTGTGCAAATTTACCTAATAAATAGCACAGGGCAAAATATTAGCCGATAAATCGGCTTGGCATTAAGGTTTATTTGTAAAAAACGGTATCGGCAATTTATGCCGGATGCTCTTGAACGCTATCGTGTTACAGGGGGTCGATATCGTAGTACATTACCATCGAACGGTAACGCGGATGTTCGCAGTATGCCTGCTGGATATTGTGCAGCGCCTCATTTACCTTGTATTGCGAAAGGCCGTTCTCCACTTTGAGCACGATTTTTCTTATGTACATCTGCTTTACCTTTGCTACTGGCGGCAGGTCAGGGCCGAGTATGCGGTTGTCGAATATTTCACGCATACGTTTGCCTATAAGCTCCGAGAACTCCTCCACAACACGCACATCGCGGTGCTTCATATATATGTAAATGAGCCGATAAAAAGGGGGATAATGGAACAGCATACGCTCCTGCAGCTGCTGGTCGTAGAACGATGTGTAGTCGTTGGCAACTATCTGTGGAATGACCGGGGCTTCGGGCATCTTGGTCTGCAGGAACACCTTGCCTTGGCCGCTCTTGCGTCCGGCGCGCCCTGCCACCTGTGCCATAAGCTGGAAAGCCCTTTCGGTAGCTCTGAAATCGGGGTAGTTGAGCAGGGTGTCGGCATTTACAATGCCTACAACGGCGACATTGTCGAAATCAAGTCCTTTCGATACCATCTGTGTCCCGATAAGTATATCGGTCTTGCCCTCCTGGAAATCACCGATTATCTTCTCGTATGCGGTGCGTGTGCGTGTGGTATCAAGGTCCATACGCTTTATGCGTGCCTCTGGAAAGAGGTTCTGCAGGTCGTCCTCTATCTTTTCGGTGCCGTAGCCAAGGGTTGTGAAGCTGCGCCCTTCGCAGTTGGGGCAGTGCACGGGTGCTGGTATCGTGTAACCGCAGTAGTGACACACCAGTTTGTTTGCATTCTTGTGCAGGGTGAGGCTTACATCGCAATGCTTGCAATGCGGAACCCATCCGCAGGTGCGGCACTCTATCTGCGGCGAGTAGCCACGGCGGTTCTGGAACAGTATTATCTGCTTCTTCTCCTTCAACGCCTGGCTCATTGCCTCGACAAGAGGGTCGGAGAATGGGCCTACAGTCAGCTTCTTGCGCTGGAACTCCTGCATATCGATGACCTCTATCTGCGGCAACTGCACCGAGCGGTGGCGCGTGGCAAGGCTCACAAGGGCATATTTCCCGGTGGTTGCATTGTAATAGCTTTCAATGGATGGCGTGGCTGTCCCGAGCAGTGTCCTTGCGCCGAAAAACGATGCCAAAACGATGGCCGCGTTGCGTGCATTGTAGCGTGGTGCAGGCTCCTGTTGTTTATAGCTGTTCTCGTGTTCCTCATCTACAATAACCAGTCCAAGCCGTTGGAAAGGAAGGAACAGTGACGAACGCACGCCAAGGATAATGTCGTACGGCGTGTCGCTTAACTGTTTTTTCCAAATCTCGACCCTTTCGGCGTCTGAGAATTTCGAGTGGTAGAGCCCGATGCGGTTGCCGAATACGCGGCGTAATCGTTCTATTATCTGCTTTGTCAGGGCAATTTCCGGCAGTAGATAGAGAACTTGCTCGCCACGCTCGATAGCCTTGGTGATGAGGTGGATGTATATCTCGGTCTTTCCGGCCGATGTTACTCCGTGCAACAGTGTCACGTTTTTTCTGCTGAAAGCCTCCTCTATCTCATCGAATGCTTTCTGTTGTGCCGGGTTGAGGGTGTTCTGTGGCGAGCAGGGCGCGTCGTTGTTTGCAAGGCGTCCTATCTCCACCTCGTAGCTCTCAAAAACACCTTTGTCCTGCAGTTGCTTGTATATCGGCGGCTGCACATCGGCAAGTTCAATGAGGCGGTGTTTGGATATCTCCTTCGGTGAGTCGCTGAACGGTTCGGCGTGTTGCAGATAAGTGGTAAGCAATCTCTTTTGTCGTGGTGCTCTTCCAAGCGACTGCATCAGCAGGTTTATCCACTTTTCGCTGCGGTATGCCGCTGTTAGTCGCACACGCTGTTCTGTGCGTGGCTTGAACTCCCCCTTGAGTCCCTGCGGAATCGCGGCTTTGTAGATGTCGCCCATTGAGCAGAGATAATACTTTGATATCCACTCCCACAGTTTTATCTGGCTGTCAAGAACGATAGGTGTTTCGTCGAGCACCTCTTTCAGTGGGCGTACAGTGTATTCCTGCGGCTCTTTGTCGTGTATGGCTGCAACGAGTGCCGTGTAGCTCTTCCTGTTCCCGAGCGGAACTGTCACACGGCATCCGGGGAGTATGTTCCCCTGTAAATCGTCGGGTACACTGTATGTGAATGTACCGGGCAAAGGCAGTGGCAGTATTACATCGACAAACTTGCTCATATTGTCTGCGAAGTTATTAAAAAGCCACTAAAAAGGCAAGCGATATCCGATGTTCGCAAAGATTATTGCAGCGGTAACTCCTTTATGTCGTTTCCGGCTGGGCTCTGGAAGACCTTTAGCCCGAATTCGGGCAGTGTGGCGAGTATATACTCAAAGACCTCTGACTGCAGGTGTTCGTAATCGACCCAGGCTGTGCCGTTGTAGAAGAAATAGAGCTCCAATGGCAGGCCTTGCGGAGTTGGCTGCAACTGGCGTACCATTGTTGTCATATTCTTGTTTACCTGGGGATGGTTCTTCAGCCACATCTCAAGCCACTCCCTGAACACTGTGAGGTTGACAGCTCTGTTACCGGTATTGTTACTTGTGAAAAGCCCTTTGGCTGCAAGTTCCTCCAGTTGCTTCCCGTCGCAGAAAGCTATGGTGTTCATATCGATGTAGATGGAGCGCTTGATACGGCGTCCGCCGCTGTTGAACATTCCTCTCCAGTTCTGGAACGATTCGCTCACCAGTGCATAGGGCGGTATGGTTGTGATGGTCTTGTCCCAGTTCTGAACCTTTACGGTTGTGAGCGATACCTCAAGGACATCACCGTCGGCGCCATATTTTTCCACCGTTATCCAATCGCCTGGGCGCAGCATATCGTTTGCCGACAGCTGTACGCCTGCCACAAGTCCCATAATGCTGTCCTTGAAAACCAGCATCAGTACAGCGGCCGATGCTCCGAGTCCGGCCAGCAGGTTAGATGGATCCTTGTCTATGACGATGCTTGTAACGATAATGATTCCAATGCATATGACAACAATCTTCAGCATCTGGAAAACACCTTGCAGTGTGTGGTTCTTTGTTCCTTTGGCCTGGTTGGATATCCTGTACAGGGATGTGAGCACATTGCAGCATAGCCTTACCACTATTAATGTGATGTATACCGTAGAAATTTTGGACGCAACACTGTATAGCATTGATTCCTCGCTCATAAGCATCGGAAACAGTGCGACCAGGATAACGACAATTATCAGGTTGCAGGCATATTTGAGTGTTTTCTCGTTAAGAATGAGGTCATCCCATTTCACGCGTGTCTTCCGTGTAAGCCTGTTGCAAATAGGTATTACAATCCTATGGCAAATGAAACTGCTGATGTAGAATAGCAGTACGATACACGCGATGACTCCAATCCAATGCAGTGCGTTTACATTGTCGGTTTCTACACCAATTCTGTTCAATAGCGGTGTGTAGCTCTCTTCCATCTTGTCATTTGGTTCGGATATTCTTTAAATCAGAATATATATGCGATAGATATTTGCCAAATATTTGTCTTTGACTCAAAAGCCTCTTCAATTCCCGATTTTATTGTAGTGAATTCAGCTGTCCTGCCCAGGGCGAGGTTATAGTTGCCGTGTATCTGCAGATGGTCAAAAAGTATGACGCCAAGACCGAGGTTCAGGCTTACGTTGCTGTCCTTTACCTTGTAGCTCCTTTGTGTGTGTTCACCGATGTTATCGAGTGTAATGGCTTCGCTGCCGATATTCCAGGTGAACTGGGGGCCTATTGCAATGAACGGTTCGACAAACTTGTTTACGACAGGCAATGTAAGCTCATAGCGCAGGTACAAAGGAACATCGATACTCTGGCTCATAACAGTCTGTCCCTCTATTTCCACATTTGTCTGCGAATATAGCACATTGGCTTCAACGCCAAGACCTACAATGGGGAAAATGTATTTTGCTGTAGGTCCTACATACCATCCGGTGCTTCCTTTCAGGTTGTTCTTGAAAGCCTCGATGTCGGTAGTCGGCTTTTGAGAGAGATTTACTCCGGCTTTTATTCCAAAATTAAATTGCGCAGCAGCCGGTGTTGCCACAAAGAGGCAAAGTGCTGCAAAAAATCCAAATAGTCTCTTCATACTCTTAAATATTTTATGTAAATAACACAGCATTGCAGTACCCCGAACAGGTTCCGTCAATGCTGTGTATATACCTATCCGTACCGCAAAAGAACGATAAAATAAGTAAATAAACAATATTTTATCCGAAAATGTTTATCGGCGCTCTCGGCGTACCGAGACACGGCTGGTGCCGCCCGTTGTATTGCTTTTGCTATTCTTCTCTTTCTTTGCAGTGCTTTCCTTCTTTGTCTTCTTTGCAACGCTGCGCTTTGTACGCTCCTTCTTCACAACCTTTTCGTTGTCATTGCTGATGGAGTCGTTGGCTGCGGCATTTGCTGCATTTATGGAATCCAGGCGCATCTCGGCAACGGTTCGGGTGTTCCACAGGTTGGTGTGGAAGTCTTGTAGCTGTTGCTCAATTTTCTGCTGTTCCTGCTTCACTGCTGCAGAATCCTTGCAGTATTGCGAGATGGCAAGGTTCCGCATATTTACGGTCTTGTATATCTCACCGTCGTAACAGCATTTTCTGAAAAAGTCATCCATTGTCATTGACATCACATTGTTGAGGCTGCTTGTCATCATAGGTTGCTGTGCTAGCAACGGAGATATATCGTCATACTTCAGCCAGAACATCGGGTACTTGGTGACTTCCGAGCCGAAATCGCCCGAGCGGTGCAGCACAGGGCATATTGCAGTTACCTGTGTGCCGTATGTTCCGGTGCGTTGGTCATAGTAGTGGCTCTCCTTTATGTAGTAGCTGAGAACCTCGGCACTTGGAATGTCGCTCTTGCCCACAACCAGTTCACCATCCTTCTCCTCGTAATATATACGATAGTTCTCAAGCAGGTCAAGCGGCTCTACGATGTTCTCCTCTGTGAATTGCTCAATGCCGTCGAGGTTGTATTTGTAGGCAGTGATATTGCCTTTGAGGATATTGTTGAACAGGAATGTGAACAGGTTGCAATTGTTGCCTGTCTGCTCTACGGGGTAGTAGAGTGATGCGTTCTGCTCCTTTTCGAGGTCGAGCGAGCGGTATATCTCACGTTTCCAGTCCACCTCCTGTGGTGTCTGCGTTGTGGGATACTGGCTCCTTGCCCTGTCGGTGAGTTCAACAACGGCAGCCGTCTCGGCTTTGTTTCCTCTCTTTGCATTATCCCCTTTGCGTGCAGGGGGCTGTGAGTTGGCGGTCTGTGCAACCAATGCGAATGCTGCAATAACTAATATTCTGCTTATGTAACGCATACTATTGATATTGTTTATTTGTTTTTTTAGTCAATTATAACCTCGAGTGATGTCGGCAACAGACGTTCTACATTATCGGGGCCGACAGCCCTTACGTGCGAGATGTAGAAGCGTTTGCCGCGTCCAAGGTTGCGGAACATATCCTTCTGCTGTTGGGTAAATGATGTGCCCTGCGATGTGAGCGGTATCGCATTACCCATATTGTCATAGAATACGGTCTCGAACGACAGCACTTGGAAGCCAATATTCAGCAAACCGTCGTCAATGGCTGCCACAATGCCGTTTGTACTCATCAGAGCCTGCTTGCTGAACTTTGTTCCGCCACGATAGCGCTGTGTGTTACCGTCCTTGTCCTTATACTCGATAAATGGTGTAGGGTCGGGTAGCTGGCGCACTCGGAACGCATACTGTCCCATACTCTGGCTGCGACCCTCCTCGTTAAGTGCGGTAACGCCAATCATCAGCTCCTCGCCAATCTTTGTAGGGGTAACTACGTAACCGCCCTTGCCATCACTATTTATGCTTCCTGACCCCTTGGCAATAGATGCTCTGATTCTATTGGCCGGCACCCCCGGTACGGATATGCTCACTGGGTTGGAGAAACCGGCATAGAGCACATTCATAAGTGACGCGCTTACTGTTGCGGTGGGATCGACAACAGTATAGGCTTGTGTAAAGTCGTATCTTGTCTGTGCGCCGGCACCGTCATTCACGAGCATATATCCGTTGAGTGTGTAGTCTCCGGTCTTGTCGCATCGCAGTGCATATTCACCGTTCGGTGATTCGAGCAAAGTGTCGTCTATATAAATCTGCGGGCGCTGTGTCGAGTCGACAGCCGCAAGGATAATCTGTGCCGAGAAATCACCGCCTCTTACAATGTTCTTTGATGTTGGTATTACAAGCGCCTTTATCTGGTTCACGCGTACATCGCCCAAGTCTATGTTCTTGGCAAGCATATGAAGCACCTCGCCCTCTACATACCGCACATCATTCTGTATCTTTGTAAGCAGCGTTATGGCTGCAATGGCAGGCATACTCTCGAAATGGTACTCTTCCCAGTTTTTGTTAAGAGAGTTGCTTGGCACATCTGTGCTCAAACTGTTTGAAATCATCTCCTTCTGTGTGGGGTCTTCTACCATTCCAACCATATAATTGCGGTATTCGTTGATGAACTCATAGAGTTTATTGCCCTCTTTGCTGCCCGAAAGCATTACATATGTCGATGCTTCAAGGTCTTCGCGGTTTTCGAGATTACGGTAGTCTGCGTTCTCGCCATCGGCCTCTCTAGCAATGTTTACTTTGAGCCTGTCGGCATAATTGTAAAGACTGTCCGACATCGTTTTTACACCGCTTGCCTTTTCAAACCATTCACGAACCTTTTCGGGATTCTTCTCCATCACATCAGCAAATGAACTGTCG
>CALBKR010000179.1 GCA_937896105.1 uncultured Bacteroidales bacterium | reverse complement strand
TGGATCAAGTGAGCCGATACAACATGTACCAATCGGCTTCGGTCACAGCAAATGTCGCACCGGGCAGAAGTTCGGGTGAAACCATCGAGGCGGTGGGTAGCTTGATTCGAAACCAATTGGGCAATGAGTTTGGCTATGAGTGGACATCGGTGGCCTATCAAGAAACGAAGGTCAGCGGCTCTACGGCACTTGTCCTGGTGATGGCCTTGTTGGTGGCATACTTGGTGCTTGCGGCCCAATACGAGAGTTGGACAAGCCCCGTGGCCGCGGTGATGGGTTTGCCTATCGCGATTCTTGGGGCGATGTTGGGATGTTGGATAATGGGTGAGCCGGTGAGCATCTATACCGAAATCGGTATCGTGTTGCTGATAGCCCTTTCGGCCAAGAATGGTATCTTGATCGTGGAGTTTGCTCGTGATTATCGCAAGGCGGGCAATTCCATTCGCGAGGCGGCTTTCGAGGCAGGAAGCGTGCGTTTGCGACCTATCTTGATGACTTCGTTCACCTTCGTGTTGGGGGTGATGCCGTTGCTCTTTGCCGACGGTGCAGGAGCCGGCGCCCGTCTCTCGCTTGGCGCCGCCGTCGTGTTCGGAATGCTGCTGAACACTGTAATAGCGACACTCTACATCCCCAACTGGTACGAGTGGATGCAGAAGCTCGAAGAGAGAGGAAGGAAAAAGAAATAATAAATGACCGATGGCGGCTGCCATCGGTCATTTATTATTTACCTTTATAGAGGTGATAATCTTCCCGCTGCGAGAATGTGTGATTTTTATAATCTCTACGTCTCATAATGGCTGTATCGGGCCAATAGGGTTTGTCGTCATCCAAGATAAACAACATTGTAGTGTCATTCAACAGTTCGAATGAAACATGGTTATATTTATTCCCTTCTCTTGGACCACCGTAAAAATTTGAAATCAATACACTTATCTTGCCTTTGACCTTATTGCCTTTGGGCAACGGTACTCTTACATCTGCAATAAGATTGCCATTGTTGTCAAAATTATATCCGTGTAGTATATTTCCGCAATAGAATATACCATTTAAAGAGAAGAGCAAGGAATCATTACGTTCACCAACAAAAATAGTAAAGGATTGTACACTATCAATATCTTCAGTCCAATCCCAAGTACCTGCAAATGGTGAAGCATTTTTCTCCTCTTTAGAAAGGCTGAAACCTTGAATACAAAAGAAAAGAGTAAGAAATGTAATTGTTAATAGAGTTTTTTTCATCTATTCATTTACTCTTAAATCTGTTTCCTTAAATCGTATTTCTGAATGTAGCATTTCAGCCAATTCATTTAGCCTTTTAATCCACCCCGCAATATAAATTTTCTTATGTGGCTGACGGTACAAAGTATATTGATATCTATTAAGTCTATCAATCAATATTTGTTCAATAAGCCGTTTTTTATCAGAATTATTTATTGCGTTTAATGTTTCTTCTCCAAAAAAACCATCTACCTTTAGATTATTGCCTTGAGAATTCAATATCTCTTGTACTCTTTTTGCAACACCCCCAGCATAGGAATTTATCATATAGTCATTTAATGCAAGAGCGACATCTTTATCCCTTATGTATCCTAAATTGTATTTATCCCATTGGGCTTTGTACAATAAACGTGCATCTTCCTTAGTCAACTCGCCTATTGGTTTTATTTTGCCATCAGGAAGTGCATATTTATAGTTTTCCATAAAAGGCTCTGTTATTCCATAATTGGTTTCGTAATCTTCCTTACGGTTCGTATACCCTCCTTCAAAATTAAGACTATGCCCTATAACAGAATCGAATTTTGATGAACTGATTTTCTCAAACATTTCTTTCCCGCCATAGCCGGGTCTTGGATATTTAATAGTTCCATATCCGCTGACAGGCCTCGCAAGGTTGAATGTCTGCATATCATCAAGATTCTTCTCAATGAGCCAAGGATTTATATCATTTCTTTGCGTTAATGACAATATCGCCTTTTGTTTTACTCTCTCTTTCTCTAAATCTTCGGGGTTTTCCGACTGGTAAATCTGCTTATACATGATAAATTTTTGTACAAATGTACAGCAACGAAAAGTTATCAAGGTTGCAGAATTAACAGACTCTAAACATACTCTATTTCACGTTACAGCTTGCAGCTGTTCTTTTTCATAAAATCGATTATTTCGCTGATGTAGCCGAATGCCATTCCCACAACGGTGTCGGCAGCTCCGTAGTACACGGCAACCTTGTCGCCGTCGTTGAGTGCTGCGCAAGGGAACACCACATTGGGCACATCACCGGCAAGCTCGTATGGCGCTGCCGGAGCAAGCAGATAGGGCTTCGTGCGGTAGAGCACCTTCGAAGGGTCATCCTTGTCGAGCAGAGCAGCACCCATCGAGTAACGGAAGCCGTTGCAGGTAGTGATTACACCGTGATAGAAGAGCAGCCAGCCCTCATCGGTGAGGATAGGCACCGAACCGGCACCAATCTTCGTGCACTGCCATGCACTCTCGGGGAAGGGAGTCACTTTCATCACACAACGGTGCTCACCCCAGTATTTCATATCGGGGCTATAGCTTATGTAGATATCACCGAATGGAGTGTGGCCGTTGTCGCTCGGGCGGCTCAGCATAGCATACTTGCCGTTAATCTTCTGCGGAAAGAGCACACCATTGCGGTTGAATGGCAGGAAAGCATTCTCGCACTGGAAGAACTCCTTGAAATCGAATGTATAACCGATGCCGATGGTAGGGCCGTGATAGCCGTTGCACCAGGTAATCCAGTAGCGGTCCTCGATCCAGGTCACACGCGGGTCGTACTTGTACTCCGACTCTATCATTTCGGTATTGCCGGCCTTGAACACGATAGGCTCGTGCTCAATCTCCCAGTTGATACCATCCTTGCTGAAACCGGCAAAGATGTTCATCTGCACCGACTTGTTGTCGCAACGGAACACACCGGCATAACCGTCACCGAAAGGCACCACTGCACTGTTGAATATACTGTTCGAAGTAGGTATGGCATAGCGGCCGATAACCGGATTCTTCGAATAACGCCACATAACATCGGCGCAACCCTCGGGACGCTCCTCCCAAGGCATAGAAACTTTAGCATTCATATTATTGTTGTTTTTAAAGGCTATTAAGGGGGTTAAGGGGGCTAAGGGCAACTAAAGAAATTAAGGGCTACTCATTTTATCATAGTGACCTAAATGACAGCTCATAAAAACGAGCGTAACGCTGCAGATGCCTTTTTACCCGTTGGATTTTCTGATAAAAAGTGCAGATGCAAGGCTCGCGAAGTTTTTAGGGGCAGGAGTTTAGTGACCTAAATGACTGCCCATAAAAATGAGCGTAACGCAGCAGATGCCTTTTTAGCAGGAAATCACTCTTTTTCACCAAAACAAAGATCACCGGCATCACCCAGTCCCGGAACAATATACGCGTGCTCATTGAGTACAGGGTCAATGGCTGCACAGTAGAGAATTGTATCATCGGGGAAATGCGATATTGCATAGTCGACAGCCTGCTGGCTTGCTATGACACAGGCAAGGACAGTCTTTGCAGGCTTGCCCTTTGTCATAAGCGCCAGGTAGGAGAGGTCAGCACTGATACCGGTTGCAAGCATCGGGTCGACGAGGATAAGGGTCTTGCCATCGAGGCGTGGCGATGCAAGATACTCCACGATGACGTCGAACTCGCTTTCAGAGGTGTATTTTCTATACGCCGACACAAATGCATTCTCGCAGCTGTCGAAATAGTTGTGGAAGCCGGTATGCAGCGGCAAGCCTGCACGGAGAATGGTGCCGAGCACCACCTTATCGGCAGGGAGAAACTGCACAGCTTCGCTGTTCGGTGTCTGTATTGTTATCTCCTCGTATGCAAGCTCCTTGCTTATCTCATAGGCCATAATCTCGCCAATGCGCTCTATGTTACGGCGGAAGCGGAGCTGGTCGTTCTGTATCTCGACATCACGTATTTCCCTTAAAAAGGTGTTCAGGATAGTGTTGTTCTCGGAGAGGTTAACGATTTTCATAATCCTTTCAAATAGTTCTATAAAATAGGTGAATTATTTTTTGCTTATGCGAAAGTAATAAATTTATTTTAGAAGCTGTTTAAATTTTTATAAAACATCCGCATCCCGAAAAAAATTAATAAAAACCGCCCGCTTTGCCACAAAACGCAAAATGTCAGAAATATCAAATTTTCATTTTACAAAAGCGAGATTTCAGAGCCAGCCAAAGGACATTATAACGACAAAAACGCAGAAAAACAGACAAAGAAAAAGCGCAAGACAGACCAAAAATGTGCCAAAAAGAGCCTTTTTTGAGTTTTTTTGCAGTAATTACGGAAAAATTTCTTTAATTAGTTTGTGACATTAGATAAAAAGACATATATTTGCACTTGGAGAACTTTGGCACTTTTGGATAAAAGCGGCACAAAGGGTTTCAGAATTGACAAATAACAAAACATTAACTAATAATTTATTTTTAGAATTATGGCAACATTAGATCTTACCAAGTATGGTATCACCGGTGCTGTAGAGGTGCTTCACAAC
>CALBKR010000178.1 GCA_937896105.1 uncultured Bacteroidales bacterium | reverse complement strand
TCATCCACAATGCAAGGTGATAGCTCTCACTGTAGGGACTGAGGATTTTCTCCTCTACACGCTTGTCGGCATCGAAACGGTAGCAGTTACCGAATTCGAAGAAGCTGAGGTCGGTTATCTTGCGGCTCACATTGCGTTGCATACTCTCAAGACCGCCGAAAAGCATTGTCTGACGCATCACGTTCAGGTCGTTGCTAAGCGGATTGAGCAGGCGCACAAGGTTGTCGCTCTTGTAGCTCTCGAGCCCGTCGTAATAACCGGCAGCAGTGAGCGAGTTGTTGAGTATCTCGTTAAACCCGCAACCTACAAGCTGCTCCGAAATTATATTCTGCAACTTATGCGACTTGTCCTCGGCACCCTTTGTTATGATTGATGAGTGGAGAGTCGTGTTTATCTCGATATTGTTGTAGCCGTATATGCGAAGGATATCCTCTACCACATCACAGGGACGCTGCACATCCACGCGATAAGGAGGCACAAGCAATGAAACGCCCTTGTCGCTCTCGGATGTTATCTTCATCTCGAGCGAGGTTACAATGTTCTTTATTGTCTCCGGCTGCAATTCAACACCGATAAGGCTGTTTACGTATGCATATTCAAGGTCGACCTTGAAATCCTCGACAGGAGCAGGATATATATCCTTTATCTCCATTGATATTGTTCCGCCGGCGAGCTCCTTTATGAGCATAGCCGCCTGCTTCAGTGCATAGATTACGTTGTTGGGGTCGGTACCGCGCTCGAAGCGGAACGATGAGTCGGTCTGCAAAGCGTGGCGGCGCGATGTCTTGCGCACCCATGTCGGGTGGAAGCAGGCGCTCTCAAGGAACACATTCTTTGTCTCTTCGGTTGTTCCCGACTCAAGACCGCCGAACACACCGGCGATACACATAGGTTCCTCAGCATTGCATATCATAAGGTCACGCTCCGAGAGCTTGCGCTCCACACCGTCCAGGGTTACAAAAGGAGTTCCCTCTGGATATGTGCGCACTACAACCTTGCCGCCCTTTATCTTGTCGGCATCGAAGCAGTGCATCGGCTGGCCGTATGCGTGAAGTATGTAGTTTGTGATATCGACAATATTGTTTATCGGGCGAAGGCCTATTATCTGCAGTTTCTCCTTCAGCCAGTCGGGGCTCTCCTTCACGGTCACGCCCTTTACGGTAACACCGGCATAGCGCAGGCAAGCCTCGCCGTTCTGCACCTCGATATCAATGTCGAGCGAATTGTCGTCGACCTTGAAGCCGTCGCACGATGGGCGGCGCAATGCGCTGACGCCCTTGTTCTGCATTGTGTAGGCATAGAGGTCGCGTGCCACGCCATAATGCGAGCAGGCATCGGCACGGTTAGGTGTAATGTCGACGCCGATGAGATAGTCGCTCTTTATGTTATAGTAATCCTTGGCAGGAGTACCCGGAACAGCATCGGCCGGCAACACAATGATGCCATCGTGGCTGCTGCCGATACCTATCTCATCCTCGGCACATATCATACCGAAAGACTCGGCACCACGGATTTTACCTTTCTTTATAGTGAAACACTCGTCGCCGCTGTAGAGCTTTGTGCCGATGGTTGCCACAACGACCTTCTGGCCGGCAGCCACGTTAGGGGCTCCGCAAACTATCTGCACAGGGTTGCCGTCGCCAAGATTAACTGTTGTTATGTGCAAGTGGTCGCTGTCGGGATGGTCGACGCAGGTAAGCACCTCACCGATCACCAACCCCTCGAGGCCACCCTTGATGGTCTGAACCTCCTCAACGCCATCGGTCTCAAGACCGATAGATGTGAGCGCCGCCGACACCTCCTCGGGTGTCATATCAAAATCGACATACTCCTTGAGCCAATTATAAGAAATATTCATAGCTTTTATTTTGTTTTTCCAGGCAAAATACTGAATAATCCAGATAACTACAAAGCATACAGCGAAAATCAGAACGTAGCTGATTATACCAGGCAGCGAATGCTCCATCCAGTTTGTAACATACGCAATGGGAAACATAATAATTGCATAAATTCCAAAGCAGATTCCCGACTGTGCAGCTATACTTATATTTTCAAGCTCCCAGATTACCGACGCTGCCGCAAAACCGCTGCCCATAATTCCGCACAGAAGAGTCTGAACCGCAGCAGCCAATGCCTCATTTCCTATCTGCGCAATAAACTCATCAGCGCATATTATAAACTCACCGTTTCCTGACATGAGAGAAATAAGTACGCTTATAATCTGACCTATGGCAATGCCGATA
>CALBKR010000177.1 GCA_937896105.1 uncultured Bacteroidales bacterium | reverse complement strand
GGTTTTGAAGCCTTCACAAGCCTTGAACTTTACTTTTTATTCACGCCTCATACAAGAGAAGGTGACTTTTGGGTCACCTTCTCTTGGCTTTATTGCAGTACTGTTCAATCCAATGTGTGCAATATCTCTTCTATCACGTGTGGGAAATGTTCATACTCCAGCGCGTGTACCTTGGCAGCAACATCGTCGGGGGTGTCGGTGGGCAATACGGGGCATTTTGCCTGGAAAAAAGTTGTTCCCTTGTCGTAGTTCTCATCAATGAGGTGTATGGTTATGCCGCTCTCGCTGTCACCGCTTTCAACAACGGCCTTGTGTACGCGGTCGCCGTACATCCCCTTGCCGCCGTGTTTCGGTAGCAGAGCCGGGTGTATGTTGACAATTCTGCCGGGGTAGGCCGAGATGAGCTTCTGTGGAACAAGCAATAGGAACCCTGCCAGTACAACGAAATCTATCTCGCGTTCCTCGAGCATAGCAATGATGCTGTCGGCCTCAATGAACTGCTGCTTAGTGACTACTGCAGCCTCTATGCCCAAGCGTTTGGCACGTTCAAGAACATAAGCCTCGGGGTTGTTGGCTAAAATGAATGTTACCAGAGCATAATCGCTCCCTTTGAAATAGTTGGCAATGTTCTCGGCATTCGAGCCACTGCCTGATGCAAGGATTGCTATTCTTTTCATATCAGTATGTTTATGACATCGGCACCAGACGGCGCAACACCGCCTCGCCATAGGTTTTCGATATCGGTATCTCTTTCACTCCCTGTTCGCCGAGCTCAAGGAACAGGTTGCCCTTCTCGCGGCGCATAACCTTTACAAGGTCGAGGTTTATCATATATGAGCGGTGGCAGCGTACGATACTGGTCTCGGCCAGCTGTTCGCAGATGTCCTTCATTGTCACGTGCAGGAGCTGCTTCTTGAGCACATCGTTTTTCTTGTACCAGATGCATATATAATTGTCGGCCGACTCTATATACAGCAGGCTCTCCTTTGCTACCGACAACTGTAATATTCCGCGTGAATCGCGTATTGAGATAAGGTTGCTCGACTTGAAACCTATGTTCTCGTTCATCAGTTCCTTTAGTTTTACCGAGCGCTCCTTGTACGAGAAGTAGAGAATGCAGATGAAATAGGGAATTCCTATAATGAAGAACGTATTCTGCATTGCATTCTTGTATATCTCGAGCGGGTCACTGTTCGTGAGGTGCAGATGATTGCCCACAATGAGTGCAAGGGTGGTGAATGCTCCTGAAAGCAACAATAGTTCTATGAATACCCATATTGCATATTTGAGATATGTCACCTTGTGCTCGGGATTGCGGGAATAGCGGTACATTATAAGCCTGCTTATGGCAACAACCGTCATTCCAATACATACAAGTATTGTTGACCATAGAAGGTATTTGCTTGAAGTAATCTCTTGCTGGTCGACCCACTGACCCGATCCGAATGGCTTGTATACGTTGATGAATACAATTGCAAAGATTGAAACGAAAAGCACCATTATTATCTGGTTCCTCTTTTCGAGCAGGTATTTGGGTACTTTCTTGAATACGACCGATGTGTATTCGGGTATTATATTCTGCATAGTATCGGGCTGTATGGTTGGTTGCTATGGCTGTTCTTTTGTAGTGCCTTTATTGGTTCTGCTTGCTGCGCATAGCTCCTTGTAGCAATTCTGCTACAAAGATATATACAAACGAGCGAGAAATATCAAGCTTGCTTGAATATTTTTCAAAGCGAGTGCAGAATATTTTCGAGATTTATCTCAAAGATACGAATAAGCGAGCGAAAATACGAAACTTGTTTCTGTATTTTCACAGTGACGACGCGAAATAAGCGTCGTTTGCGACAACTGGTGCTTTAGCACCACAAAGGAGTGCGGTTTACCGCCCAAAGTATTTTCGAGATTTATCTCAAAGATAGAGAATTTTATTTTCAAGGCAATGATGTGTCACAAAATGTATCCCTCTATTGGTGCTCTTTTTGAAATTTATCACTATTTTTGCATAATGGAAAAATGTGCTTCTGCGCAATTGCGGCAGTGCTGTAAAAAACGAAAAGATATGTCTGTAGTAAAATATCGCAATGTTGATATTCACATCGACTCCAAGATAATACTGGAGAATGTAACTCTTACACTCGATAAGGGTGAGTTCGCATATATCGTCGGCGCTGTAGGTTCGGGAAAATCCCCCCTGCTCAAGACTATATATGGCGAGGTGGATATAGTCGATGGCGATGCTCTTGTAATGGATGAGTATGATTTGCGAAACATCAGCAACAAGAGCCTGCAGGAACTGAGACGGAATATCGGCATTGTG
>CALBKR010000176.1 GCA_937896105.1 uncultured Bacteroidales bacterium | reverse complement strand
TGGCGTTGAGAAGAAACTCAATATAACAAAAGAGGATATCGGCAAGAAAATCTCGGTCGATGACTATAACCGCAACTGTCGCGAGGAGGTTATGAAATATACCCGCGAGTGGACTGACCTAACACGCAAGATGGGTTATTGGGTCGACCTTGAGAATCCATATATCACATACGAGAACAGCTATATCGAATCTCTGTGGTGGCTCTTGAAGCAGCTCTACAACAAGGGCTTGCTCTATAAGGGCTATACCATACAGCCCTATTCGCCTGCAGCCGGTACCGGCTTGAGCTCGCACGAGCTTAACCAGCCCGGATGTTACCGCGACGTAAAGGATACGACAGCCGTGGCGCAGTTCCGTATGCTCGACCCTAAACCGGAAATGACAGGTTGGGGAACGCCTTATTTCATTGCCTGGACAACAACGCCTTGGACATTGCCTTCAAACACAGCACTCTGCGTCGGCCCTAAAATCGACTATGTGGCAGTGCAGACATATAACGCATACAACGGGCAGCCGGTGACATTGGTGCTTGCAAAGGCGCTGCTGTCGGCTCACTTCAACCCTGCCGGTGCCGAAATGGCGCTCGAAGATTACAAGCCGGGTGACAAGGTGGTTCCCTACAAGGTCATTGCCGAGTATAAAGGCACCGACCTCGTCGGTATGCACTACGCGCAGCTCTTCCCTTGGGTAAAGCCTGTGAAGAAGGATGGCGACGATGTTGTTGATGCATCGGCCGAGGCTTTCAGGGTAATCCCCGGTGATTATGTCACCACTGAGGATGGTACAGGTATCGTGCATATCGCGCCTACATTCGGTGCCGATGATGCTTTCGTGGCCAAGGCTGCAGGCATTCCGTCGCTCTTTATGATAAACAAAAAGGGTGAGACACGCCCGATGGTGGATTTTACAGGCAAGTTCTGGGCGGTTGATGACCTTGACGATGATTTCGTGGCAAATTTCGTAGACCTTGATGAATATTCACGTTTCGCAGGTGCATACGTTAAGAATGCCTATGACCCACAGTATACCGTTGACGGCCGTTACGATGACAAGGCCGCTGCGAAGGCTGAGACTCTTGATGTTGCACTCTGTATGGTGCTCAAGCAGGCCGGCGTGGCATTCAAGATTGAGAAACACGTCCACAACTATCCCCACTGCTGGCGTACCGACAAACCTGTGCTCTACTATCCGCTCGACAGCTGGTTCGTGCGTGCATCGCAGATGAAAGAGCGTATGAGTGAACTCAACAAAACCATCACCTGGAAACCGGAGTCGACCGGTACAGGCCGTTTTGGAAAGTGGCTCGAGAATCTGAACGACTGGAATCTGAGCCGTAGCCGCTATTGGGGTACACCGCTGCCTATCTGGACAAGCGAGGATGGTGAGCAGCTCTGTATTGGCTCGGTAGAGGAGTTGTACAACGAGATTGAGAAGGCTGTTGCTGCCGGTGTTATGGCAAGCAACCCATATAAGGATAAAGGTTTTGTGCCCGGCGACTACAGCAAGGCGAACTATGAGAAGATAGACCTTCACCGTCCGTATGTCGATGACATAAAGCTTGTTTCGTCTACAGGCAAGGTGATGACACGTGAACTCGACCTCATTGACGTGTGGTTCGACTCGGGTGCTATGCCTTATGCGCAGATACACTATCCGTTCGAGAACAAGGAACTGCTCGACAACCGTGTGGTGTACCCTGCCGATTTCATTGCTGAGGGTGTCGACCAGACACGCGGATGGTTTTACACACTTCACGCAATAGGCACAATGGTGTTCGATAATGTTGCCTTCAAGACTGTGATATCAAATGGCCTTGTGCTCGACAAGAATGGTGACAAGATGTCGAAACGCCTTGGAAACGCTGTAGACCCGTTTGCTACAATAGATAACTATGGCAGCGATGCATTGCGTTGGTATATGATAACAAACTCAGCGCCTTGGGATAACTTGCGCTTCAACGAGGATGGTGTAAAGGAGGTTACCCGCTCGTTCTTTGGAAAACTCTACCAGACATACAGCTTCTTTACAATGTATGCCAATGTGGATGGCTTTACATACGCGGAGCCTGATGTTCCGCTTGCAGAGCGTCCCGAACTCGACCGTTGGATACTCTCGGCGCTGAACACTCTTGTAAAGAATGTGAACAGTTGTCTCGATGATTACGAGCCTACAAAGGCTGGCCGTCTGATACAGGATTTTGTAATCGACAATGTCAGCAACTGGTTCGTGCGCCTGAGCCGCAAACGTTTCTGGGGTTCTGACCAGAGCACCGACAAACTATCGGCATATCAGACACTATATACCTGTCTTGAGACTGTTGCACGCCTTATGGCTCCTATCGCACCGTTCTATGCCGACCGCCTGTATCAGGATTTGACATCTGTTACCGGTCGTGCCGATGCAGCTTCGGTGCATCTTGCCAAGTTCCCCGAATGCGATGAGCAGGCTGTGGATACGGAGCTCGAGTATCGTATGAAGCTTGCACAGCAGATATCGTCGATGGTACTCGCACTGCGCAAGAAAGAGGCGCTTATCGTGCGTCAGCCGTTGCAGAAGATTGCCATACCTGCGGCCGACGAGGTGATGAAAGCACGAATAGAGGCGGTGAAGCAGCTTATACTAAGCGAGGTCAACGTAAAGGAACTTGTCTTTGTCGAGGGTGACGGCATCCTTGTGAAGAAAATCAAATGCAATTTCCGTACACTCGGAAAGAAATTCGGCAAGTTGATGAAGAGTGTCAACGAAGCGGTTCTGGGTATGTCGCAGGAACAGATAGCCGAGCTTGAGAAGAGTGGTTCGATAACTCTGCAAGTCGAAGGCAATGATGCTGTAATTGAGATTGCCGATGTGGAGATTTTCAGCGAGGATGTTCCGGGTTGGACTGTTGCCAATGAGGGTGCCTTGACTGTCGCCCTTGATGTCGAGGTGACCGAGGAGTTGCGCCGCGAGGGTATTGCACGCGAAATTGTCAAGAAAATTCAGGCAATGCGCAAGGATAGCGGTTTTGATATAGTAGACCGCATTGCTGTGGAGATATCAAGCAGTGAGGTGAGTGATGCTGCAGTCGAGCAGTTCAACGGCTATATTTGTAACCAGGTTCTTGCCGATGAGTTGAAGATAAGCAACAATGTCGATGGCGATAATGTTGTGGAATTTGACAATGCAACAGTGAAACTGTCTGTGAGAAAATTGTGACAAAACATTGAAATACTAACCATAATATAATTTAAAGATATGTCAGAAAAAGTCCGTTATTCAGATGAGGAATTGGCCGAATTCAAGGCTGTGATTTTGCAGAAACTGGAACTCGCCAAGAGAGATTATGACCAGATAATGAGAGCGCTCCGTCACGAAGACTCAAACGATGTTGCCGATACTTCGCCAACATACAAGGGGCTTGAAGATGGCAGCGATGCTGCATATCTCGAGGAGCAGATGCAGATAGCAGGCCGCCAGGCTAAGTTCATTCAGGGCTTGCAGGCTGCGCTTGTTCGCATCGAGAACAAGACATACGGTGTTTGCCGCGAGACTGGCAAGCTCATCTCAAAGGAGCGCCTTATGGCTGTGCCTCACGCGACCTTGAGTATCGAGGCAAAGAAGAACCGTTGATAGGCTTGATGCAGCTGAAAGCTAAAAACCGTTCCTGGATAGTGCTGGCAATTGTGTTGCTTGCACTTGTCATTGACCAGATTATAAAAATTGTGGTCAAGACGAATATGTCCCTTGGCGAAAGCATACCGGTGTTCGGTGACTGGTTCAAGATACAGTTCATAGAGAACAACGGTATGGCTTTCGGAATGGAGTTTTTAGGAAAGACATTTCTCACGCTTTTCAGAATAGTTGCTATAGCGCTCCTTGTGTGGTATTTGCGTGTGCTGTTAAGGGATGAAAGACATCCTTTCGGGTATATCGTTTGCATTGCATTTATATTGGCCGGTGCTGCAGGTAATCTTGTCGATTGTCTGTTCTATGGCGAGATATTCACTTCGAGCTATGGTCAGGTGGCCGAGTTTGTCTCCTTTGGCGACGGTTACAGCTCGTTCTTGCACGGAAAAGTGGTGGATATGTTCTATTTCCCGCTTTTCACCTGGCCCGATTGGGTTCCGCTTGTAGGTGGGGAGATATTCTTCAGTCCTGTATTCAATTTCGCTGACGCCTGCATCAGCTGCAGTGTAGTGGCGCTTCTTATCTGGTACAGGAAATATATATTCAAGAATTGATACAGTGCGATGCGTGTCAAAGGAGTGAAAATAGTGCTTTTGTCTTTGCTGGCGTTTCTTGTTTCCTGTAAAGTGGAAATGCCGAAGGATGTACCTTCTCCTGCAAAGATGGAGGCGATACTATATGACTATCACCTGGCGCAATCGATGGCCACCACAAATGCCAACGTTGACTATAAGGAGAAACTGCTGTATAAATATGTCTTTGACAAACACGGGATAAGCAAAGCCGAGTTCGATTCGGCTCTTGTGTGGTATAACCGTAATCCCAAATATATGAAGGAGATATATAGCGGCCTTGAATCACGCGTACAGCGTGAAATAGACTATTTGGGCGGTGCCAAGATTGCGATGGATGATGGCGTGGCAATAGAGGCTGCGTATCTTGCTTCAAACATTGCCGAACTGTGGACGAGCCAGAATGTTAGGCTCTTGTCTACATCTCCGTTGAATAACAAATTGGCTTTTACCTTCGACACACCAAAGGATTCCTCTTTCATAGCCGGTGACAGTCTTGTCTTCTCATTCAATGCCTTTTTCATTTCTGAAAACGCGCAGCCTGTCAAACAGGAGGCATATGCATCGGTAATTCTTGAATACAATGATAAATCAGTCAGGGTAAACGGTGTCGGTGTGGATGAGCCGGGGCACTATGATATTGCTGTCCCAATAAACTATGGCAGTCGCCTCAAGTCGATGTCCGGCTATGTCTACTATTTCGACAATGACACATCCGATGTCTCAAGAATGGTGCTGAGTGACCTCTCTGTGAAGAGGATACATCCTGTACAGGCTAAAAAGGAGAAACAAGGCAAATAATAATCTCGCTATGTTGTATCTGGCTCGCAGGCTGCACTTTCCCTCTGGCAAGATGCTCGAAAGGCAAGTGGTGCGTATTGGAGAGGACGGCACGCTTTTCTGGTATACTTTCGATGAAGAAGCTCAGTCGATGATTCTTTACGACGAGCTTCTGATTTCTGCAGAAAGGGGGTTGAGCCGTTTTCCCGATAGTCTTTGCGCATTTAGCGATATAAAACCTCACACGAGACTTTTTCTGTATGAGGTAAAGGCTGACGGCAACCTTGAGTGTCTTGTTTGATTACTCCTTTCCGGCTCTGCGTCGGAACTCGCTGCAGATAATGGCGGTGGCAACCGAGACGTTCAGTGATTCCGATGTTTCGCGTCCTGCGGGATAGTTGGGGATAAACAATCGTTCTGTTATCAATCTGCTGCACTCCTCACTGATGCCGTTCCCTTCGTTCCCCATTACGATAATGCCGTTGTTGCTTAACTCCTTGTCGTACATATTGTCTCCGTCAAGGAATGTGCCATACACGGGCGCTTTATCTTGTATCGAAGCTATCAATGCAGGGAGGTCGACATAATGTACTTTTACGCGGCCTATAGCTCCCATTGTTGCCTGTATTGTCTTTGGGTTGTATACATCGGCTGTGCCTATTGAACAGTATATGTTTTCAATGCCGAACCAGTCGGCAATGCGTATTATTGTGCCCAGATTTCCGGGATCCTGGATATTGTCGAGTGCAAGGCATAATTCACGTTCGGGTGCAGTGAGGTCGGCAGGGTAGTGTGGCTGGTGGAATATGGCCAATACTCCTTGCGGAGCCTGCTGGAAACTCGCACGTTTCATCTCTTCATTGCTCACCTCAATGAATTCAATGCCGGCTGGGAGCCTGTTCTTCTCCAACCACTCGGCAGTTGCAATAATCTTGTCGGTACTGAATCCGGCAGTGAGAAGGTCGAGTACAGTCTTTCCTCCTTCTGCAACAAAAAGACCGCTCTCTTTTCTCTGCTTTTTGTTCTCGAGTGCCGTTATGCGTTTCAATAGGGCTTTGCTAAACATTTTTTTATATTTTGCTGTATTAAAGTCGTGCAAATCTACCTTAAATCTTTCAAGTTTTTGTTATATTTGTAAAATAAATTTTTTATTATACCATTATTAGGGGCAAACGTGTTCTTGTGAACTTTGTTTTGAGTGGGACGATATCTATGAGAAGATTTTTTTTGATGCTTATAAGCGTTTTAATGCTGTTCTCGTGCTCGGTGAAGAAATTCATCCCCGAGGGCAACTATCTGCTCAGTGATGTCGATATCATATCCAATACAAACCACGCAAATGCAACCAAGGCTGCAAATTATATCCGTCAGAAACCCAATGCGAAATGGTTCAGTCTTGTAAAGGTTCCAATGTACACATATTCGCTATCGGGAATAGACTCTACAAAGTGGATTAACCGTGTGTTGAGACGTCTTGGCGAGAAACCGGTAGTGTACAGTGACAGGCTTGCCGAGGCTACAAGAAAGAATCTGCAGCAGATGCTGCTCAATGACGGTTATCTGCATGCAAAGGTTGACCTTGAACCGGAATATAACGAAAAGAAGCGCAAGGCAACAGCTGTATATTATCTTCACGAGAAGGAGAGATATTATATCTCCGAGTTCAGTATGTTGTCCGATGACAAGACAATAGGAGATATTGTGTTGTCCGACACTGCCAATTCAATGATTAAGGCCGGAATGCCTTTCAGCGTTGACAATATGGAGATGGAACGCCGGCGCGTTACCGCTCTGCTCAAGGATTGCGGTTATTACCGTTTCCAGAAGGAGTATGTCACTTATACTGCCGATACGACCCATCACTCGAACAAAGTGAAACTCACAATGAAAATTTCGGGTTTTACACCGGATGCCAATACTGTGCCTACAGAGCATATTGCGTATCGCATCGGCAAGGTCTATTTCGTGGCAAATGCCGGGTTGCATCTTGATGGTGCAGAATTTGAGCTGTGCGATACCTTGGATTATGGAGATTATGCCATAATCTATAATGAAACACAGGTGGTGCGCACGCAGAAGCTGCTTGACAATAATTATGTGATACCGGGTGAGCTTTTCTCGCAGAGCAATGTCGACAGGACATACAGCGCCTTTTCGCAGTTGCCGGCGTTGAGATATACGACTGTGAGGATGGTTGAGCGCCCCGATTCGGCAATACTCGACTGTTACATAATGTATGAGAAAAGCAAACGCTTAACAGTCGGTTTTGACCTTGACGGAACGAATACTGCCGGAAATTTCGGTGCTTTGGCTTCTATGACGCTTTCGGACAAGAACCTGTTCAAGGGTTCGGAGCAACTATCCTTCAGGTTGTTTGCGGCATACGAAGCTGTGTCTAATCTGAGCGGATACAACGGAAACAAGTTCTTTGAGTATGGTGCCGAGTTGAGCCTTCGTTTCCAGGGTGGATTGCTCTCCTCACTGGTTCCTGCCGACAAAAGGAAACTGGTATCCTCATCGCAGTTCTCGTTAAAATACAACTCGCAGGATCGTCCTGAATTCAACCGTAGGCTGATTTCGGGTACCTGGAGCTATATGTGGAGCCGTAAAAAGGAGGCGAACCACAAGGTGGATGTGTTAGATCTCAACTATATATATGTTCCTTGGATTGCCGACACCTTCAAGAAAGAGTACCTTGACAGTATATCGAACCGTAACTCGATATTGAAATATAACTACGAAAACCTTTTGATAACGAAACTGGGATATACTTACTCCTACAACTCTTCGTTGAATGATGCCAACAGATTGAAGCGAGTTGTCTATTCATTGCGTACAAATGTCGAGTGTTCGGGTAATTTGCTTTATGGGATAACATCGCTTTTCAATACCCAGCAGAACAGTGAGGGTCAATATACGGTTATGAATATTGCCTATGCGCAGTATGTGAAAGGTGATATAGATTTCACGACTCGTGTGAAGATAGATGACCGTAATTCAATGGTTATGCATTGCGCTTTCGGAATAGCATATCCTTATGGCAACTCGCGTATATTGCCTTTCGAGAAGCGCTACTTCTCGGGTGGCGCAAATGGTATGCGAGGCTGGACTGTGCGTACATTGGGTCCCGGAAGCTATAGAAACGGGAACAGGAATATTGATTTCATAAACCAGTCGGGTGATATCAAACTTGATTTGAGCGTCGAATACCGTTCACACCTTTTTATGATGGTGCATTCGGCTGTGTTCATTGATGCCGGTAATATATGGACCATAAGGAACTACGAAGAGCAGCCCGGTGGGCAGTTCAGGATTACGCAGTTCTACAAGGATATAGCATTCTCTTATGGACTCGGCATCAGATTGGAGTTCGATATGTTCGTCTTCCGTCTTGATGCGGCAATGAAGGCGATAAACCCTGCATATAGCGGCAAAGAGAAGTTTCCGATAATCAATCCTAAGTTCAGCCGTGACTTTGCGCTGCACTTTGCAATCGGTTATCCGTTCTGATGCAGCATTTGTTTTTAAGAAGAAAAATTTAACTATATATGGAAATTCGATTTATGAGCATTGGCAGCGGAAGCTGCGGAAACTGTTACTACCTGGGGGTAGGTGACTATGGTATTCTCATAGATGCCGGAATACCGTCAAAGACCATCAGAATGGCTTTGAAAAAAGAGGGAATTGCCATTGAAAGTATATGTGCGATGTTTGTCACACACGACCACGCTGACCACATAAAGTCATTGGGGGTAATTTCGTCAAAGGCAAACATTCCGGTATATGCGACAAAAGAGGTGCATAAAGGTATCACGCAGAACTATTGTGTCTCTAAGCCAATAGACCCTGCATATGTGAGGTATGTCGTGAAGGAGGAGCCGCTGATGTTTCGTGATTTTGTGATAACTCCATTTGAGGTACCCCACGATGGCAGTGACAATGTAGGTTATTTTATCGAGGTCGGTGACAAAAAATTCTGTATCGCCACCGATTTAGGCGAGATAACGGAGACTGTGTCTTATTATGTCGACCAGGCCAACTATCTTGTAATCGAGTCGAATTACGAGGAGCAGATGCTGGCAATGGGGCGTTATCCCGAATTCCTCAAGATGCGTGTTTCGGGCTCCCGAGGACATTTGAGCAACCAGACCACGGCAAAGTATCTGGCATCGCATTTCAATGAGCATCTGAAATATATATGGCTCTGTCACTTGAGTGAGGAGAATAATCATCCCGAACTCGCATATAAGGCTGTGACAATGGAGTTCAGTGATTATGGCATAATTGCAGGCAAGGACGTGCAGCTTGTGGTTCTCAAGCGTGCTACACCTTCGCCAATGTATCGTTTGTAGTAAAAGAAGACTTTAACAAAAATAATACAGCTATGAATTTTGTACAGGAATTAAAATGGAGAGGAATGATTCAGGATATGACTCCTGGAACAGAGGAACAGTTGCAGAAAGAGATGACAAGCGCTTACTTGGGTATTGACCCCACAGCCGATTCTTTGCACATCGGTCACCTTGTGGGTGTTATGATGCTCCGTCATTTCCAGCTTTGCGGTCACAAGCCTATTGCCCTTATAGGAGGTGCTACCGGTATGATAGGTGACCCGTCGGGCAAGTCAAAGGAGCGTGTCCTCATCGACGAGGAGAAACTGCGTCACAATCAGGAGGCCTTGAAGAAACAGCTTGCACGTTTCTTGGATTTCGACAGTGATGCACCTAACGCGGCTGTCCTTGTGAACAACTACGACTGGATGAAGGAGTTTACATTCCTCGATTTCATACGTAACATCGGCAAGATGATTACCGTGAACTATATGATGTCAAAGGATTCTGTGAAGCGTCGTCTTTCGGGCGAAGCAGGCACTGACGGTATGTCATTCACAGAGTTTACCTATCAGTTGCTTCAGGGATATGACTATGTTCATCTCAACGAGACACACGGTTGCAAACTGCAGCTTGGTGGTGCCGACCAGTGGGGTAACATCACAACAGGTACAGAAATGATACGTAAGATGTCGGGCAACGAGGTGTTTGCCCTCACCTGTCCGCTCATTACAAAGGCCGACGGAAAGAAATTCGGAAAGACCGAGCAGGGTAACATCTGGCTCGACAAGCGTTACACATCGCCTTATCGTTTCTACCAGTTCTGGCTCAATGTGAGTGACGAGGATGCTGAGAAATATATAAAGATATTTACATCTATATGTCGCGAGGAGATAGAGGCTCTTGTTGCCGAGCACGCTCAGGCACCACATCTTCGTCTGTTGCAGAAGCGTCTTGCAAAGGAGGTGACGGTGTTGGTTCACGGCGAGGAGGAGTACAACAAGGCTGTTGAGGCATCAGGAATACTCTTTGGCAATGCTTCTACCGATGCTCTGCGTGCACTTGATGAGGACACTCTGCTTGCGGTGTTCGATGGCGTTCCGCAGTTCGAGGTGTCACGTGATGCCATTGCCGAGGGCGTGAAGGCGGTTGACCTCCCAACCGACCTTGCTGCAATATTCGCTTCAAAAGGCGAGATGCGCAAATTGGTGCAGGGTGGTGGAGTCTCCATAAACAAGGAGAAACTGACTGCGTTTGACCAGGTGATAGGCGTTGACAACCTGCTAAACGATAAATATATCCTTGTCCAGAAGGGCAAGAAGAACTATTACCTTATCATTGTAAAGTAATATCCTGTGATTTTTATTCCTTTGTTCGGGCTAAAGCCCGAACAAAGGAATTGTTGTATATGATGCAATTATGGCTTTATAAATGCAGCCATCTCTTTATCTTTTTTCGCCACAACCTGAAAAATCTGAAAAAACAGCATTTACACGGAAAAAAGCCTTTCGATTTTTTGGAGAATAACGGAATTATTTCTACCTTTGCACTGCTTTCAAAAATAGAGAGCTATATGGTGGCTGTAGTTCAGCTGGTTAGAGCGTCAGATTGTGGTTCTGAATGTCGTCGGTTCGAATCCGATCAGCCACCCCAAAGAAGGAGACCCAAAAGTCTCCTTCTTTTGTATGAGGCGTGAATAAAAAGTAAAGTTCAAGGCTTG